>JAYVFW010000628.1:0-6960 GCA_043772715.1 Phormidesmis sp.
AAAGTTTGGAAAATTGGTGAAGGATGGCTCAAGTGACCGACCAGTAAACATTTTAAGAGCATTAGACTTCTGGAAATAACCCAGTTCGCTGACTGACCTAGCTCCCCCACCACAATGCAGACACCACTAATAGGGTGAAAATAGCTCTTGATTAATAAAGCGCTGGTCAAGCACATAAAAGCCATTGAGTTAGCAGTTTAACGAGATAAGTCTGCTCCTAAGCTACATTTTTGCGTCTAGTTGGCATACTTGAAGGGTGAGTTTTGGGAGAGCAGATCGTCAAATGCACGAACAGTGTTACGTTCTGAGGAGCAAAATCACGGCGAATGCGACAAGCATCCTCATAGAGAAGAGACATAAAAACCCAGTGCAGTAGATTTTCAATCGGTCAGTGGGTTCGGATGGTATTTATCGTTAGCGTCCTATGAATAACTAGACTGCTGATGAAGGATCGATTCTCGGTTGTCATTTGACCCTTACAACACTTCTCACTTTGCACCATGACGATTGTTTGAAGTCGTGATCAGAGTGGCATTTGGGTCAGATAGTTCACCTCCAAAAGTACTTAACATTGGCGCATTTCATCTGTCTATGTCCTTTGTCCATATTAGGAAAAGCGGTGGGCGATCGCCCGAAAGAACAGTCGATTAATTCAAAAGCTGCTCGGTTTCGATGCAGCGATCATCGCAGGTCAGGCAAAAAGTGCCTGTGTCGCGTGAACGATTGATGACCTGCTGACCGAAATTCTGGATCAAGACCCCAGCTTGGCAAAGTAAGGTTTACTTACTGAAAAATTGCACCCCTCTCGTTTTTTAGCGTTGACAATTAGGGCAGAAGTGGGACGATCGTCCCGCTAATTTTAATCGCTGAATCGGGGTTTCACACATCCGGCAGGCTTCTCCATCACGGGCATAAACCCAAGCAATATTGCCATAGTTGCCATTCACGCCTGACACGTCTCGAAAGTCGCTAAAGGTGGTGCCTCTGGCGTTGATGCTGTCTTGCAAGACGCGAATGACGTTTGATCGCAACCGCTTAATCTTCGCCGGACTCAAATCTGCACACAGCGTCTCAGGACGAATGCCACTTAAAAAGAGGGCTTCATCGGCGTAAATGTTGCCAACGCCTGCCACCAACGCCTGATCTAACAAAGCCGTTTTAATCGGACGGCGACGATTTTTAAGCTGTTGAGCCAAATAATCGTCTGAAAAATCTACCGAAAAGGGTTCGGGACCGAGTTTTTGCAGCCCGGTGATGATAGTTTTAGGATCGCGATCGTGCGGCACCCACCACATTTGTCCAAACGTGCGCTGATCGACAAATCGCAACTCGCGATCGTCCGCAAAAAATAATCGAACTCGCGTGTGTTTATGAAGCGGCTCGGTTTGGTCAAGCCACAAGAGTTGCCCCGTCATTCTTAAATGAACGCCTAGCCAGCCGTAAATCAACTCCGCTAGCAGATATTTTCCATAGCGGTGCCATTGAGTGATCGTGGTGCCACTGAGTCCGGTTAAGAAGTCGATTGAGGAGGTCGGATAGGCAACGGTGCGATCGAGCAACACATCGCCACCCCGGATCGGTTGATTTAGTGTGACTTGATTTAGCCCTAATCGGACGGTTTCAACTTCAGGAAGTTCTGGCACAAAAAAACCTTAGACATTAAACAATGAATGCAATCACGCACCCTCATTATTAGTCTAAGGTTTAACGATTAGAGTTTGCTGTTTAGGCACCTGGAGCTTCTAGCGAGCTTCGGTTCCCTGGTTAGCATCTCCTTCTACTACGGAACTGCCGCCTGGGATTTCAGGTGAGTCAGACTGCCTGCCTGAAACTCCGCTTCCGGTTTTGCGAGAGATCGGGTCGATCGGGGTTTGCTTGCCACCGGGCATGGTTGCCGAAGGCTTCTTCTTGGGCGCTTCAACCTCAATCAATTCACTGGCTGCAAAGTTGTTGGTGTTGACCCCAGAGTAAGCAACTTTTTCAAACCGGACGATGACCGGATATTTAATGCCACTTTGATCAATGGAGGCAACGGTGCCTGTATCTTGAAACCAATAAGATTCTTTGCGAAGAACGCGAACTTTAGAACCACGCTGAACCATAAGTGTTCTTTCCTTTTTCTATCAAACTTGAACTCATAAAGCCTAGTGCCTCTCACTCTACTACGGAGTGGAAACGCCGCTCTCGAAAGACGAACGGGTTGAAACAATCTGCAACAATCTAGAGAAAAATTAATTCCCGTAGGTTCTTCCGCGCCATTGAGTCGGGGTTTGAGTCGAAGAAAGGAAAATTCGCAAAACGGCTAGCGGGTCGGCGATCGGAGAAAGCCAAAACATCCAAGCAGATTTGGCTTGCGACCGATCGTAAGATGGCGCGATCGCGCCATTCAACGCAATTCGCATCGCCACTAAAAAGCCATTTAACCCCAAAGCTGCGAGCGCCGGAAGCGTCGTGTTTCCCTGCCCGACGAGTAGGGCTGAAAGCATCAACATCGGCAACGGCAACCCCTGTACGGAGAGTAAAAGCCAGAGATCTCCCCAGACTTGACCTGGCGACGCAGCATCTTTGAGATCGAGCGATCGTCCCCATTCTTTCCAGGTTTCTGCCATGCCTTCATACATTCGCACCTTGAGGAGCTTGGCTCCATCCATAAAGCCAACTCTGGCACCTTGGGCGGCGGCAAATCGAGCCAGGGTGACATCATCACAAAACGATCCGCGAGCGCTCGTGTAGCCGTCTAGCTGAACGAGGAGCGATCGACGGCAAAAAAAGCACTGACCGTTTGCCATCACTCGCTCAGGAGGGCTATTTTTCTCGCCAGCCGCTCCAAATCGGTAAACCAGGGTCATCAGCAAGGCAGGCTGAAGCCAAAGCTCTCCTGGCTGCTTGAGAATAAATTGCGGCGATAGCGAGATCAGATCGTAGTTTTCTGAATAAGCCGTTTCGATCAAGCTAGCGACTAATCCAGGATGGGGTTGTGTATCAGCGTCAATGCCCAAGATCCATTCGCTGCGATCGGAGCTTGCCAAAAATCCTGAATGCAGCGCCCAAGGGCGACCAATCCAACCTGACGGCAGCGGGTCATCATTGATCAGTCGGAACCGAGGATCGCGCTCTTGAGCGGTTTTAACCAGATCAGGGGTGCCATCTTGAGAGTGGCTATCAACCACAATGATTTCTCGAACCTCGTAGCTTTGCCGAGTCAGCCCTTCTAAGCAGGGTTTAATCCGCTGTGCCTCATTTAACGTGGGCACCACAACGCTGACCACCCCAAACGAGTCTGGAGCCGCCGATCGCGGTTCGAGGGGAGGATGACGAGTCGGGCCTTTAAGCAACCGTGAAAGCAAAATTGCCACGGCTGGCAACTGCATCAACAACACGCCTAAAAAGCCCACGTCTTGTTGATAAAACCCGTCTTGGGAGCTGAAGAATTCTGAGCCGTTCAGTCCTAATTGCAGCAAACTCGTCAATCTTCTAACCTTTTGTGATGGAGTGACCGTGATTTATTTTTCAGAAACGCCAACCGGGACAGCCGGAGACTCATCTTCTAAGCCTCTAGCTTGCAAAACGGTTTTTAACTGGGCCACGGTTGCGTTAGGTTTGGCAATCCACCAAAGCACGATCGCCGGAACAACTCCTAACACCGCACTCAGCGCCGTAGGAATCCAGAATCGGGCATCTAACTGAGCCACGGTGATCACGGCACCGAAGGCAAAATTAATCAAATAGACTGCTAGAGGAACCGTAAGTTGGGCACGGCTGAGGTTTAAAGGCGCTTTTCCCCAACACAGAGCCGCCACCGACATAAAGACTACGCCTGTGCCAAACCAGCCTGACAAGTTGCGGTAGGGCATTCCAAAAAATGCCCCTAGCTGCTTAAACTCCCAGAATGGATAAGTCGTTTGACTCATGGCAGGGTCAAGGACAAAATCCCAAGCGGTGAGCATTAAAGAACCGACAGCGATCGCCCCAATCAGACGTGCCCAAACAGGTAGCCTGACGCTTTCTAACCCGGCTCTTGCCAACACATAGCAAGCCATTCCTAAATAAAACCACGAGAGCGGAATGGTAAAGGGCACCAACCCCGCGATTTTATAGCCCAACCCGCTCAGATAGCCATATTCGCCAAAGGGAAACCCGGTGCTAGTTCCCAAAAGCTCACTGCCCAGCGACAGCACGATCGCCGGAATCATAAATGTTAGCCAGCGCTGCAAGCCGAGCACCCGGTAGGCGTAAGCTGCGATCGTAATCGCCCCCAGCAAGATATAGACGACCCCGCCACCTGACATACTCAGACCGAAGGCTGACTGACCAAATGCTGGCAGTGCCAAAATAAAATCAGGATTGGGCAGCACCAACAATAACCCTGCCAGCCCAAATGCCAATGCCACTGTGTGACCAGTTAGGCAGAAGCGCTCAATAGCGATCAGTTGCTTCATAAGGACTCCTCAGAAAATGTGGCACTTAAAAATGCCTGCTATAAGTTTACAAATCTTTAATCAAAAACTCGCAATCGGTTACTGCTTTTCTCACATTCTTGGGAAAGAAGTCAAATGGACTCGATCGTTAGAGGGAAATTAGACACGCATTTTGTCACGACGAGATAAACAGAGGACTAAGCTGTCAATCCTAGCAGGCTGGCTTAAAAGTCTCTTCTGCGTGGTCTGATTTCTAATCGCTTGATATTGCTGCTAAGATCCGCTAGATATTCCTCACGGTTGCTGTGTGGAATCACACTCCTCACACTGATTATTTGCTGAATGACTCAACTGAACAGTGCGTTCACCCTCTTTTTTAGTTTGCTGGTGGAGGCAATTCCCTTCTTATTATTAGGGGTTTTGTTCTCTGGGCTGCTGCAATTTTTTGTTGATGAGCGGCGACTACTAGCAATTTTGCCTAAAAATCCTTTGCTAGGAGCGTTTGCCGGAAGCTGCATCGGTTTTTTGTTTCCGGTGTGCGAGTGTGGAAATGTGCCCGTTGCACGACGGATGCTGATGCAAGGTGCCCCGGTTTCGGTAGCGATCGGGTTTCTCCTTGCGGCTCCGACGATTAACCCGATCGTGATTTGGGCAACCTGGACAGCCTTTCGAGATCAGCCAGAAATCGTGTTTTTGCGAGTGGGGTTTTCGCTGGCGATCGCGACGATTGTTGGCTTTATTTTCAGCGCTCAAGCTGATTTGCGTCCTTTCCTTCAGTCTGGGGTCGCTTCGGCGCTGACCCTGCAACACAACCGACCTTCTGACTTAAATCAGTCTCCGCTGCTGCAATCGGGCACTTATTTTTTAGGACAATCGGCTAAACCATTGATCACCGACCCGTCTGAACTGCAAGCGGCAATGATGGCATCGGTGTCTAAGCCCAAGAGCTTTCGGCTCAGGCTGCTGTTAGAAAACACAGTGCAAGAGATGCGCGAATTGGGAGGTGTGCTGATTTTAGGGAGCGCGATCGCCGCTCTGGTGCAAGTCTTTGTGCCTCGCGATCTCATTCTCAGCTTGGGTCAAAGTCCGGTCACGTCAATTTTAGCGATGATGCTGTTGGCGGGAGTTGTCTCGATTTGTTCGACGGTGGATTCGTTTTTTGCGCTCTCGTTTGCCTCGACTTTTACGAGTGGCTCTCTCGTCGCATTTTTAGTATTTGGTCCAATGATTGACCTCAAAGGCGTGGGTCTGATGCTATCGATCTTCAAGCCGAGAGCGATTTTCTATCTGTTTGCTTTGGCGGCTCAGTTGACGTTTGCATTGACGCTATTTCTCAATTTATATATCAGTTGATTAGCTATGACTCGTAACGTTATTCGATCGCTTCTGCCTTGGCTTGACGTGGTGGCGATCGCCGCTTGGGGCGTTTTGCTGCTGAACTATTGGCTGTCTGAGAAGCTCTTTTTGCTGATTCACCCTAACTATATTGGGTTGACGGTGGCGGCAGGCGTTTTGCTGCTGCTCGTGAGTGGATTAAAAGGGCTGTCGTTGCTGCGATCGAATCGAAGCCGTCAAACTGCACCGATGCAGCACATGACGCTGTTTCCGCCAGGGTTTGGGAGTTTGCTGATGTTGGCAGTGGCGATCGCGGGTTTGTTAATTACGCCGCGGGCATTTGCGAGTCAAACTGCGCTCGATCGCGGAGTCACCGACACCATCACGCTGACGCGGGTGAAGCCGCAGTCGTTTCGGGCTTCGACTCGCACCGAAGACAAAACCATGATTGATTGGATTCGTACCCTTCAGGTCTATCCCGAACCGGATGCTTACGCTGGGCAAAAGGCGAAAGTTCAAGGATTTGTGGTTTATCCGCCTAATTTATCAGAGCAATATTTGTTGCTGACCCGGTTTGTGATTACGTGTTGCGCGGCGGATGCTTACCCCGTGAGTTTGCCAGTGAAATTGACGACGGGCGATCGTAAGGCTTATCTACCAGACAGTTGGTTAGAAATTGAAGGACAAATGCAGACCGAAACGCTGAATGGCAAACGTCAATTAACCATTCAAGCAAAGTCTTTAAAGGCAATTCCAGAGCCGAAGAATCCTTATAACTACTAAAGATTGAAAGTTAAGCTCCGCATGAGCATTGCGTATGCAACCTAAGATAGATGCACTTTTGATTTAACAGGTTAGAGAGTGCTGCAATCGAGTTTTCAAGATTGCTTCTTCAAGCCTCACAAATTAACTTGAACCGATTGAAAGATAACTTAATCAAGCGTGCCTTCAATTTCAGCTTTGTAGTCACTAAACTCCTGCGTCAGCCTTGATTTTGAATTCTGAGAAGTCAGAGAAAACAGATTAAGATTAATTAATTTATTGTAGAAGTGTGAAGTATTTCAGCATTATCTCAATAGTTATAAGCTGAGTTTTGATTGCTAAAAACAAGCTGAAAAAGGCTCTATACACAAGATAGAGCCTTTTCTATAGAGCGATAAAAGAAGAGAGCATTCACCTTCAATAGAATCTCTTAAGATTAGAAATT
>JAYVFW010000629.1:0-2487 GCA_043772715.1 Phormidesmis sp.
GTTCGTAGAAAATTTTTGTTAGGCGATTTGCAGCGCTTGTCCAAACCTTTTTAGCTCTGGTAAAGGTTCTCCTGCTTTCAAAGCTGAGTCTACTAATAGTTCTAAAACTTCCTGAGCATTCTTAAACGCCTCGTCATAGGTGTCACCGTGCGTACAGGGCTGCATGACATCTGTAAATTCGGGCAACAGAACGACAAAACACTGATTTTCTTCTGACCACTGAACGACGATCGTATATTTCATTTGTCTAGCTCCTTTTCTAAATTCATTTTGTCAGTGTCGTGTTCGGAATGGAAACAATGCCGAGAGGCAAGGTATACTCCGTTGGAGTTATTGACTGAAAAAACGATGGTAGCGGTAGCAATCTTGGCGGCTGGTCGAGGGACGCGCATGAAATCGGACTTGCCTAAAGTCCTGCACTGTTTGGGGAGCCGATCGCTAGTTGAGCGCGTGTTAGATGGGGCGGCTGAAATCAACCCTGTGCGGCGGCTGGTGATTGTGGGCTACCGGGCAGAATTGGTCAAAGAAGCCATGATCAGCCAGGGCGATCGCTACGCTGGGGTGGAGTTTGTCGAGCAGACCGAGCAGTTGGGCACCGGGCACGCCATTCAACAATTGTTGTCGCCCCTTAAGGGGTTTGAAGGAAGCTTGTTAGTTTTGAATGGTGATGTGCCGTTACTGCGACCTGCAACGCTGCAACGATTACTAAAAACCCACCAAGAACACAACAATGCTGCCACGATTCTAACTGCTCAAGTCCCTGATCCTAAAGGATATGGACGAGTTTTTTGTGACGAGAATAATATTCTGACTCAGATTGTAGAAGACCGGGATTGCAGCCCTGCTCAAAGGCAGAATCGGCGAGTCAATGCTGGAATTTACTGCTTTCGCTGGCAGGATTTAGAAGCCGTTTTGCCAAACTTGACGAGCAATAACAGTCAGCAAGAATATTATCTGACCGACGCGGTGAATTATCTCAACCCAGTCATGACGGTAGACGTTGACGATTATCAAGAAATTTTGGGCATCAACGATCGCAAACAACTTGCCACCGCTTACGGAATTTTGCAAACCCGGATTAAAGATGATTGGATGGCGCGAGGTGTGACGATGATTGACCCAGACAGCATCACGATCGAAGACACCGTTCATCTCGAAGCCGATGTAGTGATTGAACCGCAAACTCATTTGCGAGGCGAAACGGTGATTCAAACCAAAAGCCGCATCGGTCCGGGCAGCCTGATCGAAAATAGCCAGATTGGGGAAAACGTCACGGTTCTCTTTTCGGTTGTGACGGATAGTGTGGTTAAGTCTGGCGCTCGAATTGGACCTTATGCCCATCTGCGGGGTCGTGCCGAAGTCGGCGCGAACTGTCGGATTGGCAACTTTGTGGAGTTGAAAAATTCTACTTTAGGAGATCGCACCAATGCCTCTCACTTATCCTATTTGGGCGATGCCACGATCGGAACGCACGTCAACATCGGCGGCGGCACGATCACCGCAAATTATGACGGCGTGAAGAAGCACCGCACCACAATCGGCGATCGCAGCAAAACTGGAGTCAATAACGCCCTGATTGCGCCGCTCACTATTGGCGAAGATGTGACGATCGCCGCAGGTTCGACGATCAGCGAAGACGTGCCTAATGACTGTTTAGCGATCGCACGGGCGCGTCAGGTCGTTAAGCACGGGTGGCGGTTGAAGGCGCGGTCGTTGGAGGATTTTGAGCGATCGTAAATCTGATGTCAGTTCGACGAGTTTTTTCGCTTCGCTGTCAGCAGCTTCTGCCCCCTAAATCCCCCATTTTGGGGGACTTTGAACCAGAAATTTTCGCTTGAAGTTCCCCAAAATTGGGGGAAGGGGGCACGACAAACTGTAACGAAGCCGTCGAATTCACGTGACGCTAAATCTGACTCAGAACTAGACCGCAGAAACCTGCATTCCTTCTGCCATGTCTAGCGTGTCGGCAATTTTTTCGCCCGTGTGATAAGCCGCTAGCAAAACTTCGCTGGTTTTGCCCCACGCGATCGCGCCCGTTGCATCTAATCCGATCGCGCCCAAATCTCGCTGATGGCTGTGAGCCTCTTGCATCGATCGCTCAAATGCCGCTTTTAGCGATAGCCCATCGGTGACGCGCACCACAATTCGGGCGGCGAGACACTCATCGATAATGTCTTCCCCAATGCCCGTGCAGCTAATGCCCGCTTGCGCCGTTGCGTAATTTCCCGCAGGCATCGCCGAATCGCTGACTCGCCCCACGCGCTCAAAGCCTTTGCCACCCGTAGAAGTGCCTGCGGAGATTCTGCCCTGACTGTCTAGCGCTACTACTCCGATCGTGCCGCGTCCTGCCTCATCGCTGACCAGTTCGCGCTCTGCGACCACCCCCGCCATAGCTTTATCAAAATTCCCTGCCCGCTCCTGAATCCACTCTTGCAGACGCAGATCGGTAGTGGGATCATAAAGTGGGATTTGCAATTCTCGCAGCAG
>JAYVFW010000630.1:0-22433 GCA_043772715.1 Phormidesmis sp.
GATCGCCATCCCACAAGTCAAGCTGAACTGATTCACCCATTGCAAACCCGAAATTTTTCTTTGTCAGAGCTTAGTATGCACGCTCGATCGCGAACATCTACTTAGAGAGAGAACAATCACCCCAACCACTGTGGTTACAGAAGAAGGCTGTAGCGATCATCACTTTGCCGCTTAAAACTGGGCATCGAATTAACACACAGATTTACGTCCCGCATGGCACTGCCGTGCCCATTGACTCGGCAAGGAATCGACATGATTTAATTCACGATCTTTAGAAAGCGTACGATCGTCTGCCCTCTAAACCAGCCGCCAAACCAACTACAATAAACCCGTCACTACTGCACTGACTCCATGTCCTTCGACAATCTCTGCAAACTTTTGTCAGAAAAACACCCAGACCGATTTGCGACATGGATTCTTGGCAGCCAACCCGCCTCTGTCAAAGTCCTCAAGACAGAACTCAGCATTGAACCCATTCGCGCCGATTACATCACCTTTCTGCAACTGCAAGGGCAAATCCTCCACCTAGAGTTTCAAACAAAACTTGAATCAAATCCGCCGTTGCCGCTGCGAATGCTCGATTATTGGGTTAGACTTCACCGCCTATATCGCTTACCCATCATTCAAGTTGTTGTCTTACTGATCCCACCCCCCAAAGGCACCCTCATCGAAACAGCCTTTGCCCTCGACTCAACCCGCCATGAATACCGCGTTATTCCGATGTGGGAGCAAGATCCAACCCCATTTCTCAATGATCCAGCCCTCTTGCCTTTGGCACCGCTTGCCGCCTCAGCTACCCCTGAATCGCTGCTACAAACGGTTGCTCAACGGATCAATCAGCTTGATTTAGAACAACGTCAAGAAATTGCCAGCTATACACAAATCTTGGCTGGGCTAAAATTTGAGAAACGCTTTATTCAGCAAATGTTTCGGGAGGGAATGATGCGCGAGTCAGTGATCTATCAAGACATCCTGCAAGAAGGCAGACAAGAAGGCAGACAAGAAGGCAGACAAGAAGGCAGACAAGAAGGCAGACAAGAAGGCAGACAAGAAGAAGCCCGATCGCTCGTTCTGCGTCTCCTCGATCGTCGAGTGGGGGTTTTGCCAAAAGATACCCAAGCCCAGATTAATTTGCTTCCACTCAATCAGTTAGAAGCCTTAGGAGAAGCCTTGCTCGACTTCACGCAGCTAACGGATCTAGAAGTCTGGCTTGAGCATTTGCAGAATTAAGAGCAGATCGCCCAAAGATTTGCGATCGCTCTATCGCTCTTGAGGAATTTGCTTTAGGATTTGGACAAAGAATTCTTTAGATGGTGTAACTCAATATGACTTCTTCACCTGAACCGCCCCCTTCTCGAAGAAAGCTCGATCCCGATGAATTAATCGCCATCTTGGTAGCGTTTGGCAGCATTGGCACAATTTTCTTTTGGGCGATCGGACGATCAGACCCTAGATTTGATCTCTCTTCAACCTCTGGAGGTCTATTTGCGCCGTCTGCCCCAGCGCCCAGCCCGGGTGCGACCAATCCTCCAAGCGTGAATCCTTCAATTGCCCCAGTCTTAGCTCCGTCTCCCGAGCTGATTGCGCCCAACAATGTTCCTAACGTGGTTCCGGTTCCTTTGCCAGTCCCGACTCCATCTGCTCAAGTTTTCTCAAGTCCCTCTCCAGGGGTAGCTGCATTCTCGGATGTTCCGGCGACCTACTGGGCGGCTCCATATATTACAGAGTTGACCCAGCGTGGCGTTTTAGAAGGGTTTCCGGGTGGAACGTTTCGACCTGATAAACCCGTCACACGAGCCGAGTTTGCGGATATTGTCACCAGAGCGTTTGACCAGGCTAAAACTCGTCCCGCGTTGCAGTTTCAGGATATTGCATCCACTCATTGGGCAAAAGGATCGATCGAAACCGCTGTGCAAACCGGGTTTATGAATGGCTACCCCGGTGGGATATTTCGACCCAATCAGCCGATTCCGCTTTCTCAGCTTCAGGTGGCGCTGGTGACTGGCTTAAATCTACCGACCCCAGCAGATTCTGCCCAGATTGTCGGCAAATATGCGGATGCTCAAGAGGTGCCAAAGTGGGCAGTTAATAAAATTGCCACCGCGATCGATGCCGGGTTAGTGCCTAATTACCCAGATGACAATAAGCTGACACCCAACCGGATCGCGACTCGTGCTGATGCTGCTGCGTTAGTTTATGAAGCGTTGGCAAAGCAAGGCAAAGTCAAGCAAATTCAGAAGTAACAATTGTTGGCTACAACCTCGGTCAGTCAATCAGCCTGATTAACTGCTTCGTTTGCGCCGATTTGTCCTAATTTTATGATTGAGTTGCGGTCTGCGAGTGACACCTTGAGCAGACTGCAATCCAAATTATTTACGATCGCTTTAGCCTTCGACAGCAATCACAGACTCAATCAGAGCTTCGGCGCTGGTGTTATATTCTCGATCGTCAATCCATTCTAAGTCGAGCCATTCTTCGACGACTTCGAGCAGCGCTCTCACTGCAAAATCACGCTGAATTAGTTCTACGATCGCATCCCAAGCAGCCGTCGCGGTTGGAAAAAATCCCATTTCTACCCGATATCCGGCTGAGTGCCACCAAGTGCCGACCCAGCCTGAGTTTTCCTGAGTCAGCTCGATCTGTTGTCCAAGATAGTGCATCATAGTACTGATTAATAGTGAATAGGATTAGCATAGACGGTCTAGTTAACGCTGGCATCTGCTTCAAGAAACGGAACTCAGCATGACTGTCTCATTCTCTAGTTACAGTTCCGACTAGACTTTTTGATTACGAGTGGCAAAGCCGATCGGATTGGATTGAGAAAGACATCGTGAGCTTGGGTATCAGCACTTCATGCTTCAAGTACCGCGATCTCATCCGCCTACTACTACTGCTGCTTTTCGATCACAAGTTCCACCCGCCGATTCTGCTGTCTTCCGGCTGGATCATCGGAGCCATCGGGTTTGGTGTTTGCTACTCGTGGCTGCGTTTTGCCAAATCCTTTTGTAGACATCCGATCACCTGCAACCTGACCCTGTGCGATCAACCACTGTTTCACAGAATTTGCCCGACGATCGGAAAGCGATCGTATTATCAAACCCATCAGCGCGGACTGTTAGTCGATCTGATTCAGCGAGAAATCAAGGACGATCGGCGAATTTTGTATCAAGATGAATTCGCGATCGCGTTTGTCCCAATATGCGCTCGTTATCCCTATGAAGTTTGGATTGCCCCGATTCAGTCCGTTGCGAATTGCTCGGATTTGAGTTCTGAGCAGCGATCGAGTTTGGCAAAAGCGCTAAAAACCGTGACGCTAAAATTTGATGGCTTGTGGAGTCGCCCGTTTCCTTATTTGATTCACGCTGAGTTTTATCCGCCTTATCGAACCAGCGATCGCCTCAAATATTTAGCGGGCACTGAGCTTGCAGCCGGAATGTTTGCCAATGATGCGCTACCCAAAGACAAAGCAAAAGAATTGCAAGCAGTTTTGGCAACGCTAGCAGAATCTGTCCAATCTTGCCCACTTACTCCTTGAAGCGTTCCAAAGCTAGTTTTCTAATCGCATTAACCCTCACGTCAATGCTCTTTACCTCTTCCTTGTCTGTGCCATCTGTGTTGTGTTTGCCGAACATCACACCGTTAGGAAAATATAAATTTCCAGACAAGCCTTTCCGAAGAAATAGCAAGTATTTCTTGTCCTTTTCCATTGGTTGATATCCCTCCAAAATCTGGACGAACTTCCGATGATGCTTATCGGTCATCACTGCGGCTTGCTGTCCAACTTTGACAGATTTTGTGTTGGAGTCTCCCTTAAAAACTTTAGTGACCTTGAATTCCACTTCAGAGATTGCTCCGATTACACTACCATCAGAATGGCGTTGGATCAAAGTTTTACTTTCGGTGACTGATGTTGCTGGTTTTCCGATCGCAATAATGTCCGATTTAGCAATTAGTTCCTCAATGTTATCAGGAGCATAAATACACTCCATCATGCTACGCATAACTTCTAAATTTCCAATCCTTTCAGCCTGGGGAGGCAATTTGACGTGGCTGGGTTGAGCCACGGTTTTGCTTGAAGTATTCTGTGAAAGGGCATAACCTGTAGCCCCCAGTAAGACCAACGAAATTGTCAACACTGATAATTTGAATTGCATCACTTTAGCTTCCTCATCTACATTTCAGACGGTGACAAGATTAGAATGTTTCAATCAACGCGGTTTAAACCCACTTACGTAGCGTACTCTCACGTTTAAGATGGTCACTATAAACTCACGGCAAGCAGAAGTTGAACACAAGCTGATTTTCATGCGCGAATCGCTAGAGAAAACCGGAGCGATCGCCCTTCATCTTACCGGAACCGATTGGTTTGCCTGGGCAACGGCGGGTGCTTCTAACACGGCTTTGCTCACGGCTGAAACGGGAGTAGCAGAGATTTTAGTCACGATCAATCGCGCCTGGATACTCACCGATCAGACCGAAGCGCAACGGTTATTAGAGGAAGAATTAACAGGCGTTGAGGAATGCTATGAGCTACAGATAATTGGATCGTTGACAAACGAACAGCGCGAGTTGCATCGTCAAGTGCGTGAGATCGAAGCGGCAGGGTTAAATCAATGTCAAATTGGAACGCCGCTTGATCGCGTCTACAACACGTTCAAACACGCCTATGAACAGCAGGGCTATCCACGAGCGATCTATGAGCATCACCAGAGCGGAACGGCAGGATATCTGGCACGAGAAATTGTGGCGAATCCGACGACGAGCGATCGCTTAACGGCATCGATGGCGATCGCCTAGAATCCGAGTCTACCCGGAGCTAAAATTGAAGATACGTTTGTGTTACGAGAAGACGGCAGCTTAGAAAATCTCACCTTTGATAATCATTGGGTCAACATCGAAGTTGATGGACGGTTACGCCCTATTCCCCTAGAGATTCTATAATGGCGTTGTATTTGAGATGATTTGAGACGAGTATCAGCAGACAGTTAAGAACTGTCTAGAGGGCTAAAATAGTCAATGATTATGCCGGAAATTAGCCGATTCTTTGGCATCATCATCGCCCTCTACTACAACGACCACCCGCCTCCGCATTTCCACGTTCGCTACGGTCAACAGAAAGCGATCGTGGATATCCAAACCTTCACTGTTCTGCAAGGCAATCTCTCCGCCCGTGCCTTTAGCCTCGTTAAAGAATGGGCACTCGAACACCAGGATGAGCTTCTCGCTAACTGGGAACGAGCCAGACAAGCTGAACCGCTAGAACCGATCGCCCCCTTAGAGTAATTCCATGCTCAAAGACATTACCAGCGCCTGTTCCATTCCTCCTTACCAGATCCACCTTCGCTTTGAAGACGGTATCGAAGGCACGATTGACCTCGCCCAAATCATCACCTTCTCTGGAATTTTTGCCCCGCTTCAAGACCCTGCCTACTTTGCCACTGTCCAGGTTAACCCTGATCTCGGCACGATCGCTTGGGACAACGGAGCCGACCTTGACCCTGACGTTCTCTACGCGATCGTTACTCAACAACCTGTTCCTGATTACACTCATCTTCAGCCGCTAAACTTATGAAAAGATTTTATGACTATGTTTCAACAGATTTTTAATGCTGCACTTACTATCGAAGCGAGTGCCCCCGGACGAGTCAATCTCTTGGGCGAACACACGGATTATAACGATGGGGTTTGTGCTGCCCACGAGCTTGAAGAATTGGTGAGTTTGACGACGGCTGACCCGACTCTGCCAGGGTTTGCGAGTTATGTGTTTGGTTGTCTTCAAGTTGTAGAGCAAGTTGGATACTCGATTCCGCCATTGAATATTTATGTGAATTCGTCAGTTCCGATCGGATCTGGTCTATCGAGCAGTGCTGCGTTAGAAGTCTCATTGCTGTAAGGACTGCGATCGCTATTGTCCCGCCGTGCAGAATGTAACGATCGCGACACGTTGTTACTGAAAACAATCGCGTCTTAGAAGCCAAACAGGGGATTACAGCCGTCCGATTTGGAGAGTTAATGAATGCTTCTCACGCGAGTTTACGAGACGATTATCAAGTCTCGATCGTTGGACTCGATCAACTGGTATCCATTCTGCAAGCAACGCCGGATGTGTTTGGAGCGCGGCTTACCGGGGCGGGATTTGGTGGCGCGTGTGTGGCATTGGTGACTAAAGGTAAGGCAGGTACGATCTCACAAGCCGTGCTAGAATCCTACCGCAAAGCAGGCTATACAGGGCGGCTGCTCGTTCCAAAAATACCTGGAGGACAGTATGCGACTTGAACAAGTAGTGCCGTGGGGGCGATCGTTCTCGGAATATTGCCAAATGTTCGACTTCACGGATGCAGAGTTGCACTCTAAAATTCTCGACTGTGGCGGCGGCCCTGCTAGCTTTAATGCCGAGATGACTCAGCAAGGCAAATCGGTGGTTTCGTGTGATCCGCTCTATCAGTTTTCAGTCGATGAGATGGCTCAACGGATTGATCAAACTTATCCGATCGTAATCAAAGCGACCGAAGCCAATCGTGATAACTTCGTTTGGACAACCATTCCGTCTCCTGAAAAACTGGGACAGATTCGCATGGCAGCGATGCAGCAGTTCTTAGCCGACTTCCCACTAGGATTACAACAAAAGCGTTATCAGAGTGAATCATTGCCTGATTTACCGTTTGATTCACAGCAGTTTGATCTAGCGTTGTGTTCCCACTTCCTATTTCTATACTCTGATCAGTTGTCGCTTGAGTTTCATCTTGCGTCGATCGTTGAGATGTGCCGAGTCGCAAAAGTTGTGAGAATCTTTCCCTTACTCGTCAACATGACGGGAGAAACATCTCCTTTTCTAGAGCCTGTGATGCAAAAATTAACAGCACAAGGCTACTCGATCCAGATCAAACAAGTGCCCTACGAATTTCAGAAAGGTGGGAATCAACTTTTGCAGGTTCGTGCAAAATAATCAGCAATGAATCACGGCTGGACATATCGCGATCGCATCGATAAATTAACTGAAGGCTGTACGATTTTAGACTACTACACTCAACGCTATCAACACTCTAGTCGGGCAGAATGGCAAACCCGAATTGCAACGGGTGAGATTTTACTAAATGAATCAGAAGCGATCGAACACGCCATTCTTAAACTAGGCGATCGGCTGCTTTATAACCGTCCGCCTTGGCAAGAGCCAGAAGTGCCGCTCACGTTTCAAGTGATGCTTGAAGATGCCGATATTTTAGTCGTCTCTAAACCGTCAGGCTTGCCCGTTTTACCAGGCGGCGGATTTTTAGAACACACGCTACTAGGGCAACTTCAACAACGCTATCCGCACGAGACTCCGGTGCCAACTCATCGCTTGGGTCGCGGCACATCAGGGCTGGTATTGCTGGCACGATCGCGCCAAGCCCGCGCCTCTCTCAGCCAGCAACTGCGATCGCATCAGATGCAAAAAGTCTATCGCGCCTTGGCGAGTGGGACTGCGATGCCCGATCGGTTTAGGGTAACGCACCCGATCGGCAAGATTCCCCATCCAGTTTTGGGCTACATTTACGCCGCTCATCCAGACGGATTGGTTGCCCAAAGTGACTGTCAAGTTCTGCGCCGTGATGTAGATACCGCACTATTAGAGGTGAATATTCTCACGGGACGACCCCATCAAATTCGGATTCATTTAGCGGCGGCGGGATATCCCTTAGTAGGCGATCCGCTGTATACGATCGGGGGCATCCCCAAAACGTTTACGCCATCAGCAACGGGTGAATTGCCCGTGCCGGGAGATTGCGGCTATCATCTGCACGCGATGCATTTGACGTTTAGCCATCCGACCACCCATGACTTAATTGAAGTCACATCGCCTCCACCCGATGTCCTTGATCTGTAATTCGCTGGGAGTTCGATCGTAGGATGTCTTGCAGCATAATTAGATTGTTTTATGCTTCGGTTATGGGTTGAGGCAGTAGCTCAGAGTTTTTGGATAAGATGCAGAGATAACCTATCGTTAAAAGCTGGAGACTACTAATTTTGAATGGAGCAGATCCGAAAAATAAGCATCCAATGAAAGGGTTTCCGCAAGTCTGCTTCATTCAAAACACGGTGTCAAATCCCAACATCATTATTGGAGATTACACATACTACGACGATCCAGAAAACTCGGAAGATTTTGAGCGTAACGTCCTGTACCATTTCCCCTTCATTGGCGATCAGTTAATCATCGGGAAGTTTTGTGCTTTGGCAAAAGGCGTGAAGTTCATCATGAATGGTGCCAATCACAAGTTGAACGGGTTTTCGACCTATCCGTTTCAAATTTTCGGCAATGGCTGGGAAAAAGTAGCTCCTCAAATTAAAGACCTTCCATACAAGGGCGATACGGTCATTGGAAACGATGTGTGGATTGGTTATGAAACGGTGATCATGCCAGGGATAAAGGTAGGAGATGGGGCTATCATTGCAGCAAAGTCAGTGGTAGTGGGTGATGTTCTGCCTTATACAATTGTCGGAGGCAATCCAGCCAAGTGTATTCGCCAGCGCTTTGAGGATGAAGTGATCCGATCATTGCTTGAAATCGCTTGGTGGAATTGGGATGTAGAGAAAATTACACGCAATTTGGAGAAGATTGCAGCGGCAGATATTGAAATGCTGATGAGTTGTGAGTAGCAGAACACATCTATTGTCGCGGCGAACATCGTTCTCGCACTTTGTTCCAGTGTTGTGATTATCACAGCATCAGTATCTAGAATTAATTTACATCGCGATCGCCACTCCCTTGATCGCTGAGTGTGACATGGGTACTTTACAGCATAATTGAGATATGAGATAGAACGTCCGCAGTCCAACCCGGTATGAGCGAAACTGTTTACATCTAAACTAGTATCATCGGTTATCTAACTGCTAGATTCAGCAATAACTTGATCTTGACGGCAAATTCTGAAGCTACGCGAGAATGGTGAGACACACGTCGGACTCAATTTATTCTTTACATTTCTCAAGTCGTTTTAGACGAGGTGGCACGAGGTGATCTTGAGATAGCAACACAGCGGCTTGAGATTCTTCGTGACCTTCCTTTACTTGATGTCAATGCAAGAGTTCAAAGTTTAGCAACGCAATTTTTAAGCAAAAGTAACCTTCCCCCTAAAGCTTCTGATGATGCTCTTCATATCGCAGCAGCAACGGTTTATGAATTAGATTATTTGCTAACGTGGAACTGTAAACACATAGCCAACGCCCAAATTCAGAAAAAGTTAACTCAGATCAGTCTTGATGCTGGGTATGAGCTACCAACTATCTGTACACCCTATGAGCTAATGGGAGAGTGAAAATGTGGAAAGATGAAATTCTCGAAGAAATTCATAAAATTCGAGAAGAACACGCACAGGCTTTCAACTACGATTTACAAGCTATTTGCGATGATTTGCGACAGAAGCAGACTACGAGCGGAAGGCAAATCATCTCAACACCCTTGAAACAATCTCGGCAGCAACAGCAACACAACGATGTGGTGCAGCCGACTGGTTGTGTCTCTTCGCCAAATTCTGACCCAATCCGATAACTAGAATTAATCTAGACGGCGATCGCCACTCCTTCGATCGCTTCATCTGCCGTTTCATACAAGTCACGGAGTTGCGCCAACTTCTCTGGTTCAGGTTGCCAAAAACCACGACCGTTTGCCTCTAACATTCGGCTGACGATGTTGCGGAACGCTTCGGGGTTTGCCTCTCTGAGTTTGTTCGCCATCTCCGAATCTAGCGCATAAGTTTCGGCAGCTTGGTCATAGACCCACGAGTCCTGAAAATCGACAGTGCCGCCCCAGCCGATCAAAGCTGTCATGCGTTGAGAGATTTCGTATGCTCCGCCAGAACCCTGATCCGCCATAGCTTCTGCCCATTTGGGATTCAACAGCTTTGTGCGATATTCCATTCGCAGCAAGTCGTCTAAGTCGCGAGGGGTGGAATCTTTTGAGAAACTCTCGACAAAACTCGCCTGGACTTTTTTACCCTGCTGCTTTTCTGCTGCCCGCTTTAAGCCGCCCGTGTTTGCATAATATTCCTGAATATCCGTTAAGCCATATTCAACCGAATCGATTTCTTGAATGATCCGATCGGTTGTTTTTAAAAGCGACTCTAAGATCAGCGATCGGTCTTGCCCTTTATCGTTTCTGCCATAGCTAAACCCGTTGCGACTCTGCCAGGTTTGCGCTAATTCATCGCCCGATTCCCAATTGCCAGCGACAACCTGATCGTTAACCAGAGATCCATAATCTCCAGACGGATTTGAGAATAGACGCGCCGAAGGATTTTCAACGCCTTGAGCAATCAGTGCAGTAACGTGCTTGCGAATGAAGTTCTGCTCGTCGGGTTCGTCAGCATCGGCAGCCCGTTGAAACAGATCATCTAATAGCTCAATGATGTTGACAAAGCTATCTCTAAAAATGCCAGAAAGATTGGCTAATACATCAATTCGCGGATGTCCGACTTCTGCTAGAGGCTTTAACTCATAGCGGACAATTCGCCCGGTGCCCTCTTTAATGGGTTCTGCGCCGACTAGCTCTAAGAGAATGCCAATCGATTCACCTTTTGTTTTAATCGCGTCTAAGCCCCACAGCATCACTGCAACGGTTTCGGGATAAGTGCTGTGCTGCTGCAAATGTTGCGCGAGAATCCGCTGGGCGATCGCTCTCCCTCGTTCATAAGCAGCAGGTGAAGGCATCCGATAAGGGTCGAGGGCGTGAATGTTGCGTCCTGTAGGCAAAACCCCCGCTCCATCGCGCAGCAGATCGCCACCGGGAGCGGGCGGAATATACTCGCCGTTGAGTCCCCGCAGCAGATTAGTAAGCTCGTCGGTGTTTTGAGCCAGCAAACTGCGGATCTGCACCGCCTCTTCAGTCTCTGGTGAGCCATTAAAATAAGCGTCGAGATAGCCGTCTAATTCTTCGGGGTTTGGCGGTTCACCGAGGACGTGTAAACCCGATGAGAACAGCCGATTTTCGAGAATTTGTAGATACTCGTAGAGAGTGACTAAGTAATGATTAAAGGCATCGTTGCTGAAAAGTTTAACGGTTTCGATCGTGAACTCCATCCCCATTTGTTTTGCAGCTTCAAACGGACAATCTGCATCCAGTCCCGTGTCGCTAATCTTCTTACAAATCGCCTCTTTGAGTGCGTAATTTTTATCGGGATCTTCGCGATATTCAGCAATCAGATCGCGCAGGGTGACGAGTTCTTTATACAGCCCCGATCGACCATAAGGCGGCACATTATGCGAGATTAAAACGCCATAGCCGCGCCGCTTTGCCAGCATCGACTCAGACGGATTATTTGCCGCGTAAACGTAGAGATTAGGCAAATCTCCGAGCAAGACATCTGACCACGAATAGCCCGTGTTGCCCAACGGAGAACCGGGCAGCCATTCAACCGTGCCGTGCATCCCAAAATGAACGATCGCGTTTGCCTGAAAGTCTTTTTGCAGCCATTGGTAAAAGGCGGCATATTGCGGATGAGGGGTGAGGTCACGATCGAACATCAATCGCATCGGGTCGCCCGAAATGCCTAACGGCGGTTGCACTCCAATCCAGACATTGCCAAACTGAACGCCGCCCCAGGTGAGGTCTTCACCCATGGTTTTGATGCCGCTTCCTGACAATGATTTCCACTGTTTCTCAATCCGTGATGTTAGAAGATAGCCGAGCCATTTTTCTAAAGTCCGAACGTTGACAGACTGTTGAGTTGAATCATCAGGGTGTGATTCACTGCTCCCTTCATCCGCTTGTTTGACTTGACGAATGATGTCTTCGCCGTTTTCGGGCAGGTCGCAGATCGTATAGCCTTGTTCCTTCAGTGCTTGCAGAAGTTTGAGCAGCGACTTCGGCACATTCAATAAAGCGGCGGTGCCGACGGCTCCATATCCTGGTGGAAAGCCATACAGAATGATGGCGAGTTTACGATCGCTGACCGATTTCTGCCGCAGATTGATCCAGGTTTGCAGCCGTCCGGTGAGCCGTTTGACTCGTTCGGGAATCAGATAGATTTTCTCTCCAACCAAGCCGCCGAGGGGAATCGTGTCGATCGCCCCATCCAATTCTGGCAGCGCATACAGCACAACGCTTTGCAGTCCGCCGATGCCCTGCCGCGTCCAGGAGTGGATGTCTTGAATCAGCAAAGGTGCCGCCACCAAATAGGGAATATTTTTGGCGCTAAGAATACGTTTTGCCACTTCGGTTTGGCGACCTGCTTCCATCGATCCAGCCGGACCTCCGACCAATGGAAAGCCGATCGTAGAAACGATCGCGTCCACTTTCACCGCTTCACTAGAAAGCGATTTCGTGTCCACAATTCCTTGCTGACGTTGCGCTTGTTCATAGTCAGTTGTCATCAAATCACGGACAGCGACGTGACCTTCAACGCCGTTAATAAAAATTGGCAGAGGAACCAACCCCGCTTGCTCAAAATGTCGAATTAGTTGAGCAATGTAAGGCTGTTTTGTAATGACGTGCTTTCGATATAGCAGAATACCAACTACCGGGAGACTGTTGGATTGGCGAGTTTGATACCAGTTCAAATACTGTTTAGGAGATTCAAAATAACCTGAATGATCGGGGTGTAATAGTCCGATATTGGGAGTCTCGATCGGCGGTGCAATCTCTCCAACCTCTAACCCTAAATATTGCTCTGCCAAAATCCAAAATAGAGATGCCACATTGTCTGATCCGCCTGCATTCCAATAGCCATAAATGATCAGCCAGTTCCGCAGATCTTGCACCTTTTGACCGGGCACAAACTTCAATAGTTTTGGTCCAATTTTGAGAAAGCTAATGTAACCCGCAAGTTTGTCTTCTTCGCGTCCATTGCCAAACTTATCGAGAATGAACTTAACGGGTTTCGGCATTCCCTTGGGCTTGTCGCCGATCGCAAACTTTCCGAGTTGTGTGAGGCTCATCAACTCTAATGCCGACTCAAACACCAGCCGCATCGGGATGTGCTGCACTCGCTCCCGCAGCCACATTACCTGATCATAGTCAAACAGCAGACTCCCAAAAAACACATCGGCATGGCGGAGAGCAGACTCAACTTCAGTTGGGTGGGTAGTGAGATCGCAATCGCTAAATACCAATATCTCTAGTTCTGGGCATCGCATCTGAGCTACTTGAGCCGCCTGACGGTAAAGATCCGCGTTGAAGGACTCAAACCCAGCGATTAAAACAATTCGTTTCATGCCCTACAAGTATTAAGAAGTTGTGATGTCTTAATCTTAAAGCAGTCTCCAAAAAGAAATGCACCTCTCGCTGAGAGGTGCAGATTCAAAATCTTATCTAGTGTCATCCCGTCCTGCTAGGATGCTTTCTCAACCTTGCGTTTCCGCAGAAACATCCCGCCTGTCGCCAACAGTCCCAACACGATGCCCGGTTCGGGAACCGACTTCGGCTTCAGATTGGCATTAAAATCAAACTTGCCTGTTCCTTGATGAAAAGAGTGGTTATCAGATTCAAAACCGCCCCCATTCGTGCTGGATTGGGAAATCACGATTTTGTCAAAGTTGTCGGCGCTGCTATCGGAGTAAAAATGGACATAGCCGTTGCCTTCTCCATTTTGCCACGAGGCTTTAAACAAAGCCGCGTTGTTGAGAATGTCGGCAGTAGTAAAAGACTTGACCAGTGTGTCTTTGCCAGTTTTGCCACTCTGGTAGAAGGAGAACGTGTTGTTCTGACTGACCGCGCCCCAGTCGATTCCAAAATAGTTGAGGGTCTTGTCTAACTTAACCGTTGCCGCATCGCCATTAAAAACTGCCAGATAGTTAGAGCCGTTTTGCTTGCCTGTTGACCCAGCAGGTGCCCACTGGTCAGAACGAACGCTGCTAACACCTGAATTGTTTGCAAACGAGTATTTAGCAAATCCAGTCGTGGGCACTTTGCCTGAGTTGAAGTCGATCGTAGTAGTTTCCTTTAACTTAGAAAACTCGGAGAATGCACCTTGATTTGTTTCCCCATGCAAACCGGGAACGCCGTTGGTGATTTTAAATGAGATTGCTTGAGCAGAGCTTGAATAGCCAAGTGCTGCGATCGTGCTGACTGCCGCGATACAAAAGACATTGATGAATTTCATTGATTCGGATTCTCGCCTATCTATGAGCTTACAACTGTCATTATGAGCGCAGCAATAGGGCAAAGTCTTTGAGAGAAAGTACTGAACTTATCAACAATTTTGCTTCTAAAAATCTTGACACCAAATCAATAAAAATCCTCTACAAACTCCGTTAACTTACTTCAGTAATCAGCAAATAAGATCCATTTGTTTATGAAAGCTTCAGAGAGGATATTCAAAGCTTTCAAAAGGTTTACGAATTCTTTAAAGTCTACTGTGTGAACTTACGTAGTCTCAATAGTTCTACTTAGGAATCAACATGCTGACTTCTGAGTAGAAGACCTAAGAATTTGATGACTATATTTAGGTGTTAATCCCTAAAGTCGTAACTATACTAGTCTGCGATCGGCAAAGTCACCGTGACGATCGTCGAGCCATCTAGTTGCATCCGACAGGTGACTTCGCCATTTTGAACTTCGATGCGCTTGCAGCAGAGGGCGATCTCTGGCGCGTAGTCGCGCTCACCTAATGAAACAAATCGTTGTGCAGTAATGCTGATAGTCATTTGTGACTCAAGTTGAGCGACTTCTAAAATGGTAATCACATCAGGGTCAGAATATTTGAGCGATCGCCCCAAAAGATCAGTTAAAACTTCTTCGAGCAAGTCACGATCGGCGATGATGGACGGCAAAACCGCAGGAAATTTGCAAATCAAACGTGGAGCATTGCCTTTAGAAGTGAGCAGATGACGACTTACGCAGTCTAAAAGTAGGTGAAGATCTAAAGCTTCTAGATGAACGGTAACTTTTCCGGCTTCTATTTTTTGCAGCAGAGTGGCATCGGCAAGCAAGTCTCCTAGCTGATGAAGCTCTGCTGCCATGAGCGCAATGTTAGTTTGCCAGTTAGCTAAATCGTGAAACGATTGATTGAGTTGAGTCAAATGGGTCTGCATCGAGTCAAGTGATCGCCCGACTCGCCGCTCTATCGCCGTCACTAATTTCTGTTGAGACTTAAGCTGATTTCGCAGATCAACCGTTTCCAATTCTTCTAGCGAAGGCGAACTTAAAGGGAGTGGGGCGCATTGCTGAGACATGGTGCCCAAAAATAGTTGTTGCTCTATTCAAGAAATGTTTTACTGCTTCTTTAATAAAGTTAACAAATATTCAAATTATCCTCAAGCTTTTTTCAACTGCAAAAATGGTGGAGAAAGGAAGTCTCTCCACCAACTCGCTATTTCATTAGGATTCTGCGCGATGTGCGACTTTCCTAAAACAGCCTAAAAGCCGCCCTCACCTTAGCCCTCTCCCGCAGGAGAGGGAACCAGAGATCGCTTGAAAATGGGGGTGAGGGTTCTTAAAGCACACCGATATTCGACAGCCCTAAAATCGCACCTGCTCCGAGAACGTGACCGAAGCTAGTCGCGCCGATCAACGCAGGCAGACCAAAGCCGCCAAAAAGGTTAGGAGATGGTAGGGCAGGGGAAGCACTCGGTTTTTTGATAGTGAATTTGGCAAACGCGATCGCCAAGATATTGCAGACAATCATGACGATCGCTACTGTCGGAGTCCATTCTAAAGTTCTGGGAGCCGCTGTCAGCAAAAGGGTCGTAATCAAGGGTTTTCTCCTTACAAGCTTTTAATTTTGACTGAATCATTAGATGAGTTCTTACCAAAAAATCGTAGCCAATAGATTAAAACCGCAGCAATAGTTAATTTTTCTACAGGTTTTGATACAAAAACAAAAGCGATCTGAGCTGATTCACCCTACAAATTTTGCGGAGAATGATCAGTCAATTGGCTGATCTTGCCTCAGTGTTGGGATGGGTTGCGATTTCTCAAGGATTTGTGTTGCCAAAATCAACTCATACACACTCGTTAATCAAAGGACAAGTATTATTTTTGACTAATATCTAAAATTATTAACCGATGTTATAAATGCTACATACCCGCCAAGATTCTAGGGATTTTTCGATGGCTTCTTTGGATAGATTAATAAATTTATGTATTTTTAGCTACTTTCAAGTACGGAGAACAATTTATTCTCTGAAGCAAACTGTAGTCTTAGTCAATAATTGGCGGTGGGTTAAAACCAAATATGTTTCTGCTCAAGAAAAATTGGAATCTTCTCATTGCATGGCTTATAAGTTAGATAAGTGCTTCAAAAAAGTAAAGTATGAGTGCCCTAAAGTACATTTTCTGAGAATTACTTTCACGTTAAGCGCTTGTTATTTGCAGAAGTAACCAGTAACCTGGTTGTGAGATTAGTTATCGATCTCTTAATTAGTCTGCTAACTAGTGGGCTGTGATAGAGCTTGCATCTACCGACGATCGCTCAAAGACATAAACGCTGAGGCATTAATCACTAAGGGTGACTTGAATCAATATTGAGCGAAAGATAGAAACGCTTTCAAGTTTGGGTGTAGCCTGAGTTATTTGCAATCTGAGGAGATGTTTGATCATGCTCAACCTTTCTGAAAAATGAGAAAACGGTTGAATGATTCAACATGAGATGCGAGAAGTTTTCACCCCATTTCTATGGTTAGCCACAAACCGTTTCAACGCTTGCAACCCCTAAGTTTGTTAGCACAGTTAATTAGTCGTCAGATCAATGGATGTTTAGAAGTCGTGAGTGGAGCGAGTTCATGGTTGATTTATTTCAACCACGGCAAGTTGTGCTTTGCCACTAGCTCAACCGATCCCTTTGAACGCCTCGATCGTCACCTCCATCAACTCAATGCTCAGATTCCTGCTCTAACCCGTGAGGTCTGCGTTCAAGTGCGATCGCAGTTTGAAGGCATATCTGGAATCTGCCCCGCCAGCAGTGCTGATTATCAAGCGATTTGCTGGTTAGTTGAGCAGCAAGAACTGGATCGCTCGCAAGCCACTTCGCTGATTGAAGCTCTGGCAAAAGAAGTCATTGAGTCTTTATTGAGCGTCACTGAGGGCATCTATGAGATCACCGCCCCGCAAAACTTCGCCCACTATCCCAGCCTTTGCCAGCTTGATTTGCGTCCGATCGTCGAAGATTGCAACAATCGGCGACGGCAGCAACCTGTTGTCCAGCAGATTTCTCCCAAAATTCAACGTCCCGATGCACAAGGAGCCAATCATCGTGCCTCCAGTGCAATCGAGCCACCTCAAACTGCTAGACAATTTGCTGCCAATGCTGCGACTAATCCGAAACCTGTTGAGCCTTCAAAAACTGGCTACACGATCGCCTGCATTGATGACAGTCCGACAATTTTGCAAGCCATTAACTCCTTCTTAGACGACTCTAGTTTTTCGGTGTTGATGATTAACGATCCGGTTAAAGCGTTGATGCAAGTAATGCGAAGCAAACCAGACGTGATCTTGCTCGATGTCGGGATGCCCAACCTGGATGGATATGAGTTGTGTTCTCTATTGCGACGGCATCCCAGCTTTAAAAATACGCCGATTATTATGGTCACTGGACACACGGGATTTATCGATCGAGCTAAAGCCAAACTCGCCGGTGCATCGGGGTATTTAACCAAACCCTTTACGCAATCAGACCTGCTAAAAGCGGTGTTTAAACACCTCACTTGATCACACCTTTCTAACTCTCTCACGCAGATTTAAGAATTATGAGCCTAACATTAATGCGAACTGTTCTAGTCGTTGACGATACGCCTTCAGAAATGGAATTGCTCAGTCACTATCTACGGGAAAGTGGCTATGCCGTGATCAACACGATTAGTGCCAAAGAAGCGCTCAACAAAGCGATCGAGCTTAAACCCGATGTAATCGTCACCGATGTAGTAATGCCCGGAATGAGCGGCTTCGAGCTATGCCGGAGCTTAAAAAAACACCCTGAAACCGAAAAAGTGCCGATCATTATTTGCACGTCAAAAGGTCAAGAAATCGATCGGCTTTGGGGAATGCGGCAAGGGGCAGATGTCTACATCACTAAACCCTTTACGCGAGAACAGTTGGTGCGCGCCGTTCGCTCAGTAGGAGGATAACGCATGGTTTCTTCGTCGCTAACGCTCACCTCGACTCGATCGCCAAAGGCTACTGGAGATGCTTACCTCAAATTTGAGTTGGGGCGAGGCATTCAGGCAATTTTTTTAATGAAGCAGGTGCAAGAAGTGCTGGTTTTGCCGCCGCACCGACTGACCGCTATGCCTAATATGTCCGCCTGCCTGTTGGGGCTAACCAATCGCCGCAGTCGCGTACTTTGGGTAATGGATCTCGCCAAAATGTTAGCGATCGGAGCGCTTGACCCTAGCCCACAGCAATATGATTTAGTGATTCTTCGCACTCACACGATGAGCGTGGCAGTGGCGGTGAGGCAAGTAGAAGGCATTCTGTGGGTTGCGCCCGAAACGCTGCAACCGCCGCCGATTCATATAGCGACAAACTTGATTCCTTATGTGCGCGGCTGCATGGTGCAGTCTCAAGACATTCTTTTAGCCTTAGATGCCGAAGCCATTGTTCAGTCTCCGGTTCTGCAAGGGCATTGAGATTTTGACGATGGGGATTAGAAATATCGGTTAGGACACGGCAGTGCTATGTCCCTACGGTTTCAATATCAGGTTGTGTGCATCATGTTCTACTCACTTCATTACTTGGTTAAGAGAGTTATTTCATGGTTGATCAGATTAACACAGCAAACAACAGCGCTCCAGCATCGAGTCCGTCTCAACTTCCTAGCATCGATTTAGCGCCGCCGATCGCTGATTCTGCAAATCGTGTCCCTAAGTCGAACCGCGTATCTGGAGTTAGGCGGACAAGTTTGAGAACAAAAGCAACTGCGATCGCGCTGGCGATCGGCACGCTGCCCGTATTAGGAATCGGCGCAATCTCCTACTATTTTGCAGACAAAGCCGTTAAAGAGCAGATTATCACCACACAGCAAGCCAGCGCGATCGGGCTGTCAGATAAACTAAATCGATTTATGTTGGATCGATATGGAGACGTGCAGGTTTTAGCCCGACTGCCCGTGCTGACTAATGCCAAAATCAAAGAAACCATTTCGGTTGAAGAAAAGCAAGCCGTGTTGACCCAGTTCGTAGATGCCTACAACATTTATGAAAGCATTGCGGTGCTGGATCTAGACGGAAATCCGATTCTGCAATCGAAAGGACAAAAGCTGCCCAATCAGCGAGATAAAGCTTATTTTCAGGCAGTTTTTCGAGGTGATAGCCCTTATATTGAGCGCAACGTTGCCTCTAGTCTAGACAAAGATGCTGCGGTTTATATTGCCGCCCCCGTTAGAGATAGCGTCACGGGTAAAACGATCGCAATCGTTCGCACAGTGATTCCGCTTCAGCGCTTAGAGGATGTGATTCAAGACGTTCAGACCGATGGCAGAGAGTATGATGTTGCCGACTCGACCGGAAAGCTATTTCTAGCAACCAACAAAAAGCATTTAGGAGAAGAGGGGCGATCGCGTTTTCCGGGCTTAGAGCGGCTGCGATCAACCAAAGCGATCGGCAGTTTTGTGACCGTTGATCAAACGAGCCAAGCCGAAGCGTTGGTGAGTTATGCGCCACCCATGAATCTAGAAGGGCTATCCTCCCTCGATTGGGAAGTCATATTGGCATCGAATACGGCGACTGCATTTGCGCCTCAAAAAGGGCTGGCAATTACTTTGGCGATCGGAACTTGGTTGACCACACTGTTAGTAGGTGTTATTGCCGCCGCGATCGCGAGACGGGCAACTCGTCCGGTTTTAGCGGCAACCGAGGCGGTCGAAAAGTTAGGGCAGGGTGCCTTATCGACTCGCATTGAAGTGGTTGGAGACGATGAACTCGCGAGCCTGGGTTCTAACATCAATCAAATGGCAGAGCAGCTACAAGATTTGCTGCAACGACAGACCCAAAGCGCTCAACGATCGCAGCTTTTTAGTCAAGTCATTGGCAGCATTCGGCAGTCGCTCAGTCTTGACAAGATTCTGCAAACTGGGGTAGACGAAGTTCGAGACTTTTTCCAGGTTGATCGCGTGGTGATTTATCGATTTAACGACGACTGGCTCAGTGGCACGATCACAGCGGAATCTGTGGGAGCGGGTTGGGTCAGAGGAATGGGAAAAGTGATTGACGATCCGCTCAAACCAGGAGATGTCGATCGCTACCGGAGTGGAAAAATTTGGTTTGTTGAAGATGTTCAGAATGCGGGTCTAACTGAATGTCACTGCGAGATTTTAGAGCGCTTAGAAGTCAAAGCAAACATCGTTGCGCCGATTCTGCGAAACCAGGAATTAATTGGGCTAATTTGCGCTCATCAATGCGCTAGCACTCGCAGATGGACTCCTGAAGAAATCGACTTTTTTACCCAACTCGCGACTCAGATCGGGTTTGCACTGGATCAAGCATCTCTGTTAGAACGAGCCAACGAGTCGCGCCAACAAGCCGAAGATCTCTCAGAAGAACGCCGCCAGCAGAAAGAGGATCTGCAATTTCAGCTGCTCAATTTGCTGGGAGAGGTCGAAGGAGCCGTTCATGGTGATCTAACCGTTCGGGCAGATGTGACTGCCGGAGACATTGGCACCGTTGCCGACTTTTTTAACTCGATCGTCGAAAGCCTGCGGCAAATTGTGACTCAGGTTAAACAAGCCGCTACCCAAGTCAACGATGCGTTGGGCAGCGATGAGCAATCGGTTCGCACACTTGCAGAGCAGGCAACGCAGCAAGCCGAAGAAACTAGCCGGACGCTCAACTCGGTTGAGGCGATGGTGCGATCGATTCAAGCGGTGTCAGACAGCGCTCGTCAAGCCGCAGATGTCACGCAAACTGCCTCCAAAACGGCAGCAGAAGGCGGCATGGCGATGGATTTAACCGTCCACAACATTCTCAGCCTGCGGGAAACGATCGGAGAAACGGCAAAGAAGGTCAAACGCTTGGGCGAATCATCGCAGCAGATTTCGAGAGTCGTGTCTTTGATCAATCAAATCGCGCTGCAAACCAATCTCTTAGCCATCAACGCCGGAATCGAGGCGGCACGGGCTGGAGAAGAGAGTCAGGGTTTTGCAGTGGTCGCCGAAGAAGTCGGAGAATTAGCGGCGCGATCGGCGGCGGCAACCCGCGAAATTGAGCAAATTGTAGCCACAATTCAGCGCGAAACGAGCGAAGTCGTAGACGCAATGGAAGAAGGCACCACTCAAGTCGTCGAAGGCACTCGCCTAGTGGGTAACGCCAAGCAAAGTCTAGAGCAAATTTTGGCAGTGTCTGTTCAGATTGACGACTTGGTGCGATCGATTTCTGATGCAACAGTGTCTCAAGTCGAAACCTCGCAAGCCGTCACCAGCCTAATGCAAGACGTGGTAGAAGTTGCGGGGCGCACGTCAAACTCCTCGCTTCAGGTGTCGCGATCGCTGCGTCAAACCGTTGAAGTGGCACGAGAGCTACAATCCTCGGTCGAAACATTCAAAGTCAACTAAATGCATAGAATCGTGAATTAAATCATGTCGGTTATTTGCAAAGTCAATGGGCACGGCAGTGCCATGCCTGTACGTAAATCTGTGTCTCAATTTAATAGACCTCCTGCATGAATAAAATTCGCGACGTAACTACCCTAAGATCTCGCCCCCTAACCCCCAATTCTGGGGGAACCAGAGTTCAAAGTCCCCCAGAATTGGGGGATTTAGGGGGCAGAAGCCGCTGACAACGAAGCGAAAAAACTCGTCGAACTGACGTTAATTTGATTCACAGTTTTTAGGGATACAAGATCAGCCTTCATCGTCAATTCTTCACTCTTTAACGCCTATGTCACACGCTAAGGAACTTGAAATTCGTCGCCAGTTCCTCGATGAAGCGCAGGAATATCTAGATGCGCTTGATGCCGCCTTGGTCGGTCTGGCAAATAATCGAGTCGATACCCAAAAAATCAATGCGGCATTGCGGGCAATCCACTCGATTAAGGGGGGAGCCGGAATGATGGGATTTACTGTCTTAAGCGATCTGGCTCATCGTTTAGAAGACTCCTTTAAAGTCTTAAAAGTCGACAAAGCGATCGCAGTCGATTTTCAACTCGAAACGCTGTTGCTGAAAGCAGTGGGTGCGTTACGCCAAGTGATTGAGTCCGATCGTCACAATGCTGCGATCGAGCCTCATTGGTTGAGCAGCGAAGTTGACCCGCTATTTGAGCAACTCCACGAGCAGTTAGGCGACCCGCGAGATGAAAATGCGGCATCGGTGCTGTCACCCGAAGACGGGCAAGATATCGTGCCGCTGCTGTTTGAAACCGAGGTCGAAGGCTGTCTTCAGCGATTAGAAGGAGTATTGGCAGCGCCCGATCAGCTTTGTCTGCAAGAAGAACTCACCATTTTGGCACAGGAGTTAGGCGGCTTAGGCGAAATGCTGCAATTGCCTGCCTTTGTGAGTCTGTGTGCATCGGTGACGCGCAGCTTAGAGGCAAA
>JAYVFW010000631.1:0-2480 GCA_043772715.1 Phormidesmis sp.
GAATGGCTGAAACCCGTATTCTGTCGTTTAGGAAGTGGAACAAAAGAGCCTTTAGAAGCTCTTATTTCAGTACAAATGTTTCAAAATGAGAATTGCTAGTGGGCAGGATGGCAAGGGCGCGCAACGGTGCCAGATTCCAGGGGAAGCGCTCTTCTGCTCCGGTCGTGGCAACCACGTCGGCGGTGAGATCGGCCCGGGCAACATCGCGGGGGAAGGAATACCATGTGGGTGGAGGAAGCAGCCTCCTCGGGAGAGCGGCTTTGCGGGGAACCAATGCCTGCACGGCTTTGCCCTTGCCCAGTCCGTGCAATACCAGCACAGCTAGCGTGACACCGAGCAGTGGCAGCAGCAGCAGCCAGACGGTGCCTAGTCGGGAGACGGCATCAAGAATCCACTTGATCAAGTCGGTCAGCAGCACCGCAGCCAGGGAGCCGACCAAACCTCCGAGCAGACCGTCCATACGCCCACGCTAGTCAACAGAGGTAGTAGTTTGCCGTTTCCCATTGCTGCGAAATTTTATTTAAGTCAAAACTGACGCAAGCAAAGGACAGAAGGGGGGTTGAGTTGCTGAATTAGATGACTTGATAGCACCCGGTGCTTCACCCTATAAATTGTTTGATGCGTTTGATCAGCAAACCGCCGGATTCGTTAAGGCGTAGTTGACTGGACTACTGAGCAAATACTGACAGTAGTCGAACTGCGTGAAACTCATGCGATCAACCCTTGATTGCTTCTACTATCCTACCTTGTTTGCAGGTTTGAGCATTTATAATTGCAGGTCGCTACCCCTAACTCGAAAAGTGGGAGGAGCTGATACTAAGTTCTGTCGATTCAAGCTTTAGGCAACAGAACTATCTGAGCCTATATTTTTTGTCGATTCAAAGCTCAATTCGACAAAAAGTTTGAGCGTTACAATCTTGCTTGTTTGCTGAACGATATGTTTTTAAGTTTTACTGAACTCACGGTTAAAAGAGATTGAGCTAACGGAAAAATCAGGACTTGATCTTGATACATTAACTTTTGTAGCTTTCCTAATGCCGTCATAAAGTGACTGAGTTTCCCACATATCACCAATCCCCATGACAAGTCAAACAAAGCAAAGCAAAGCGCCCAGACCAAAGCGTCTGAGCGATCGGTTAAAAAGCTTCTGGCTAGGCTGTCGTTGAACTAACTCAGGCGCTTTTCTAAATATTGACCAATCATCTGCTGCTCACCTGCCCGAGAAATAATAGTTTGACGAGTGCGATATTTGGTGCCAACCAGCTTTAACTCTTCCTCAAACACGGAGTCTTTATATTCAGTTTTGAGGCACAGCGTTTCAGGATTGGTGAAAGAAAACTCAGCCGTCACGGGTTTTGGAGTGGCAAACCCGCGATCGCGATATAAAGTCGTTCCTAACACGCCAAACAGCGTCGAGCCTTTAGACTCTTTCTTGCCCGAAACCGAATTTTCACTATCCCACGTTACGGCAGCTCCGCAGGTCAAGACGGTTTCATCAGACAGCTTGTGAAGTCGAGCCAGTTCTCGCAGTTCCAAACATCCCGGTTCTAAAAAGCGAATTTTGACCAGGCTAACCATCTCTTTAGGTTCGCCATCAGGCAAGGTGTAATAACGCCGCTCAGAACGCCATTCACCCGCCGACTGTTGAAAGAACGCTGCAATTAAAGACTCGCTCGTCGTAGATTGAAGTTGCAAAGATGTGGTCACGAGAGTGCTCCTCACTAGAGTAGATGGCGGTTAGCGATCAGCCATCCGTTGAATTTGAGCAGTGCTTTAATAAGCACTTTTGCGGACAACTACACTTGCCCTGTTACAATTTTTAATATACTACACAAACTCAGGTGAATGTTTCCTCTTAGAGAGTGATTTTGTCTCCGTCATTATGAGGAATAGTTCAGCAATGAGAGAACTTTTTCGCTTTCTGTGACGATCGCTTCCCTCACGTTTCATCCGACTCACTTATCCAACTCAGATTCATGCAAGTACTTGAGGTGCAACACCTCCAAAAAACTTATCGATCGTCCCGCAAGCAGCTAACCGCAGCGGTGCGAGATGTCTCATTCGCCATTGCCCAGCAGGAAGTGTTGGCATTTTTAGGACCTAACGGAGCCGGAAAAACGACCACAATCAAAATGATTGCGGGGTTAATCTTGCCCGATCGCGGCGAGGTCAAAATTAACGGACTCAATCCTCACCGAGATGCTCAGGCGCTGCGATCGCTCGGAGCCGTTTTAGAAGGCAACCGCAATCTCTATTGGCGGCTGACTCCGATCGAGAATTTAGAATATTTTGGCGTGCTGCGAGGCTTAAGCCAGAAAGTTGCCCGACAGCGTGGACGAGATCTCTTAGAGCGATTTGAGCTATCTCACAAACGCAAAGCGCCCGTCCAGACTTTATCGCGAGGAATGCAGCAGAAACTTGCGATCGCCGTTGCCCTGATTCACGAGCCTCAGTTACTGCTTCTAGATGAGCCGACTTTG
>JAYVFW010000632.1:0-6914 GCA_043772715.1 Phormidesmis sp.
AGTCGAGAACATCCGAGCGGCAACCCCTGGACGACCAATCATCCCGGCTCCGGCGATCGTCACTTTGGCGATCTGCTTCTCGATCATCACTTCTGGGGCTTTTTCTGTAGAAGTCTGATTGCTCATTAATGCTGGAATGATCGCATTGGCAACCGCTTCTGCACGGTTAAGAGAATTTTTTCTAACGGTAAACGCAATGTCGTTGGTGTTGCCTTCGTGAATAGACTGAATCACTAAGTCAACATCTAAACTCTGAGTTGCAATTTCACCAAACAACCGCGAGGCAACTCCCGGACGATCGGGCACTCGCAGTAAGGCAACTTTGGCTTGATCGGTGTCAAACTCCACGGCATCGACCGGACGGGCAATTTCTAACCCTTCGAGCGATCGCGGCTGCGGGTTGGGAGACGTGACCCAAGTGCCTGGATCATCTGTCCAGCTCGATCGCACGACTAGAGGCATTCCATAATTACGGGCGATTTCAACGGCGCGGGGATGCAGCACCTTTGCCCCCAAGCTGGCGAGTTCGAGCATCTCATCGCAGGTGATGTCGGTCATTAGTTGCGCGTCTTCGACCAGTCGCGGGTCTGCCGTGAGAATGCCCGGAACGTCGGTGTAGATTTCGCAGAAGTCAGCTTTGAGGGCAGCGGCAAGGGCGACGGCTGACGTGTCTGAGCCGCCGCGACCAAGGGTTGTAATTTCTAGATCTTCGGTGCGGCTGACTCCTTGAAATCCGGCGACGACGATGACTTCGCCTTTTTTTAGGTGACGCTCTAAGCGATCGGTGGCGATGTTCAAAATTCGGGCGCGAGTGTGGTGGGCTTCGGTGACGATGCCGACTTGTGCGCCAGTTAGAGAAACGGCAGGCTGTCCGAGGGCTTGCAGCGCCATGCTGAGGAGAGCGATCGTCACCTGTTCCCCAGTCGAGAGCAGCATATCCATCTCGCGCCGACTGGGGTTGGTGGAGATCTCATTGGCTAATTTGACTAAGCCATCTGTGGTTTTGCCCATTGCAGAAACTACAACGACGACTGAGTTTCCAGCGTTGACCGTTTTGATGACTCGCTGGGCGACCGCTTGAATGCGATCGACCGATCCCACCGAGGTGCCCCCATATTTTTGAACAATTAACGCCATGACGGTTGATTTCCTACGATCGAAGGGTTCAGCCTCCGAAGCTCATTGATAAAGTTTGATTTTATCGCTCTTATGACGTTGCGTTGCATCTGCAATTTGATTCCATTCCACTAAAAAAGCCTCCCGATCGGGAGGCTGTGTTGTGAGATTAACTGTGAACTATCGTTTATGAAACCGCGAGCGCGCCTGCAATTGCAGAGGCAGCAGCAGAAACAACGGCGGTGCCAAAGAGCCACCAAGCGGCAGATTCGGCTGCTTTCCGGGTTTCTTCTGCCTGTTTCTTCGCCTGTCGCTTGACCGCTTCTAGACGACGCTGTGCTTCTTCTTGAACGCGCTCTGCCCGTTGCAAAACGGTGTTTCGTGCGCCTTCGATTTGGTCGATGACGCGGTTGGCATCGGCTTCTGAGATGTCTTCGCGAGAGCTAAGAAGGGCTACCAGCGTTTCGCGATTAAAGCTGCCGAGGCGATCGCGCATCGCATCAAATCCAGCTTGGGGGTCGTGGAACATTGTCCGCACGTCTTGACGAATGCCTTCGTAGTTGAGTTCGGGACGATCGAGCGAATTCAAGTAGTCGCGAATTCTGGCAAAAATACCGTCAACCACAGATTGGAGTCGGTCTTGAATGCCCTGAATTTGCGCCATAAACTGCTCGCGCACCGAGAACACTTGATCGACGACGCGATTGGCTTCTTCTTCGGTCATATCTTGACGCTGGGCTAGGAGCGCAACGATCGTCGGACGATCGATTTCGCCAACGCGAGTTCCGAGGTTACTCAATCCCAATCGGGGGTCACGCAGCAGGATGTGCAAATCGTGCTTAATGCCATCGGGGTTAAGGGCAGCCTTGTGAGTGTTGCGGAGATAGCCTTCTAGGGCTGATTCAAAGTTCATAACTCGCTGCTGAGTCCGGGTTGCCAGACGACGAGGCGCACGAGCAATGCTGCGAAGCGACGATTGAACTTGATCGATCACCTGGTTGACTTGCTCTTCGCTCAGATCTTGGCGCTGGCTAAGAAGTTTAACCAGGGTTTCACGATCGACCTGAGAGAGCCGCGTCCCCAGTGCGTAGGCTCCTGCTTTGGGGTCGTGCAGCAGCGTATTTAAATCGCGCTTAATGCCGTCGGGGTCGAGTTCCTTCAGGTTGGTGTTTTTCAAATAGTCTGAGATTTTGACGGTGACTTGATCCACTTGCTCTTTTGCTTTTCCGGCAGCAATTTGAGGCGAATGGAGAATGTTGTGCCGCACGTCTTCAAGCTGACTGATCACCCGATCTGCTTCTTCGGCAGTCATGTCTTTGCGCTGGGCAAGCAACTGCACGAGGGTGTCTCGATCGAACTGACTGAGCCGACTGCGTAGCGCCGCTGTCCCAGCTTGGCGATCGTCTAACAGCAGTTTAAAATCGCGCTTGATGCCGTCAGGGTTGAGTTCGTCTTTGTGGGTGTTTTGCAGATAAGACTCGACTCTAATTCGCAGCGCGTCGGCTTCAGATTTGACGCGATCTTGAGCCGTCTTTGCAGTGTTGAGCGTCCGATCGCGCACACTTTCAACCTGACCGACGACGCGCTCGGCTTCTTCTTGAGACATATCAGAACGTTGTGCCAAAAGCTGCACGATCGTGTCTCGATCAACCTGACCCAAACGGCTGCTTAGTGCTTCGTAACCCGCTTCGGGGTCTTGCATGAGCAGTGAGAGGTCGCGCTCGATGCCATCGGGGTTGAGTTCGGCTTTATCGGTTGAGCGCAAATAATGCTCAAGGCGACTCCGCAGATCTTGAGACTGACCTTGTTCGTCAGAGGTTTGCACCGTGCCTAAAATGGCAGTGCGAATCGTTTCTAGCTGATCAGCCACCTCTGCAACTCTAGCAACCGAAAGATCGCCTCGCTGCGTCAGCAGATTTACAAAGTCGCCGCGGTTTAGCTGTTCTAGCTGACGACGCACGATCGCGGGGTTTGCTTCAGGATCGTAAAGAACGTCTCTAAATTCGGTTTCTAAGGTTTCTCGGTTCAGGTGCCAAGAGTAGGCGTTGAGCAGATAATTTTCGACATCTGCTTTAATGGGGCTGAAGCCGGGAGCCTTTCCAGCAACCTGACTTCCGACCTGTTGAGCGCCCTGAGTGACTTTATTTTTTGCGGTCTGAAGTTGTCCTAAAATCTTCTCGACATCGAGATCCGCGAGGTCAGTGCGTCCCATCACCGTGCTCATCATGGTTGCAAACTGCATCGCCCGATCGACCAAACTCGCTCGCTCTTTAGGTGGCTGATCCATTGCACCCATGCCAGACTGCTCAGGGTTTTGCATCATTTGCCCCTGTCGGCGAACTTCTTCGGTCAGACGATCGATCTTAGCGTTTAGCTCGTTGGTATTGACAGCGCCCGATTGGACGGTCTTTAAATACTCCATCATTTCTGCGTTGGGGTCTTTGCGCTGAAACTGACCGAGTGTTTTTTGCCAAACCGACTCTAGCTGATCGACTAATCGATTTGCGTCTTGCTTAGACAAATCAGTGCGGTTGCTAATCAGATTTAAGAATGTGTTGCGATCGATGTGCCGCAACCGCTCCATCACTTCAGTCGGAGACGTGCTTCCGGCAATTGACTGCAATTCTGGGTCGTTGACGAGTTTCTCAAACTCGCCTCGAATCCGAGACACATCCAACTGAGGGGGGCGAATTTTTTCGAGATAGTCTTCGATCGAGTCACGAACGTGCGTCGGATCAATCGCGCTTCCCAACTCGCGCCGCACTGCTGCTGCTGCCGCTTCTGCGGTAGAAACGACTTGCTGATTGATTGCTTTGGCACCAACGGCTGCCGTTGCGGTGCCTAAAATTGCCTGAAACCCAGAGGTGGCGCTGTTCACCACTGAGCCAATCAGAGAGCCAACGGTGGTTGAGCTAAACCACACCAAAGTGACGAAATAAGCGCCCCAAATTACTAGACCGACGATCGCGCCCAAAGAAGCACTGCTCAACAAGCTCAACTTCACCGCCAGCAAACAGGCAACAAATAGAGCAATGCTAACGGTAATGAGTGTCCATAAGCCAACTGCAAACTCAATCTTGCGAATGGTTCCACCTGTACTGCTTGATTCATGATTGTGATCGTGATCAGAGTCAGAAGAACGCCCTAAATAGGAAATCCCTGCCGCAACGGACAGATTTGTTAACAAGATCTGAAATGCAAACGCTAAAATCAGTCCTGAGATTAGAGCTACAAAAAATCTTGGACCTGAAAATACTAATGCTGCCTGTTCGGGAGTGTTAAGCCCCCGATCGACGGGAAATTGCATCAGCCAGGGGATCTGACTGAGTTCCCAAGTAATTTTTGAAAGTTGAAACATAGAAATTTCCTCTCCGTTACCAAACCCGCACAACTGAGCAATTGCGCCAGCCAAGCTCTGTGATTGTGCAGAACAACGCTTGCTGACAGGATGACTGAGTTGAAGGGGTTTCAGCATCCTCCACAGGTCTGATGGGAGAATATATCTGGAGGGGTAGGGTTTAGAGAAATTGTGATCGGAATTGCTTAACGACGCGATCGAGTCCCACTGATCGAGAGGTTCATTATTTCTCCTCATCGGATTCGGGGGGCAGCTTACGATCGGGCTTGTCTGCTGGGTCTTTACCTTTTAGGAAGGGGACGGCTTTCCAAAAGCCATCCAAGGTTTTTTGAAAGGTGCTGTCATCAATGATGCCTGTGATTCTTAGGATGAAGATACCGATTCCACCAAAGGCAACAAGAATCGCCAGCACAGTTATGACCAGATTTAGTCCGGGGATGGAATGAGCGATCGCTGCAAAGATCGCGGCGACGACTGCTAAAACGATGAGCATTAAGACACTCGTTTTCACTAGACCGGGACGTTGCGGGGATTGAGGTAGAGGACGGAGGGGGCGATCAAGGCGGGTTCTGCGACTGCGATCGAGGCGATCGTCGAGGTTGTCTTGGCGTTGGGAGTGAGATTCTACGCCTTCGAGGAGGTTGCGGAGGTTGTAAGTTCCTTTGAGGCGGGGGAGAGAGGCTTCTACTGTGCGTTGGTGTTCGAGGTCGCAGAGATAGGTGTAATCGACGGGCACTTCTCGTCCGGTGGGTTGGTCGTTGACGACTTCTCGAATGACTAGGAATTCTTGGACGGCGAGGTTGGTGTGGAGTTTGGTGAAGTCGGCGCGGATAATGCTGAGGAGGTCACTGGCGCGGGAGCCTTGGGCTTTGATGCTGATGAAGTTGTCTTCTTCGTCGGCGCGGACGAGAGCTTTGCTGTTGTCACGGGTGAGAACGGCTCCACTGCGCCAGCGCATGGTTTTGTAAATGAGGGTGTGGTTGCGGACGATGAAGCGGGAAATGATGCTGCTGGGGAGGATGTCGTAGTGGTATTGGAAGTGGAGCGGGGCGGATTCGTAGCTGTCTACGTCGGGTTCGTCGATCGGTAATAGATCAGAGATGAGGTAGCGATCGCCGTTGCGGTCGTCGAGGGGAAAGCAGAGTTCAAACTTCTCCATCAATCCCATGAGGAAGGGGCGTTTGTTTTGGGGATAGCGATCGGGTTGTTTGAGGATGGTGCTGAGGTCGGGGAGGGCGAGGATGCCTTTTTTGTTGACCATTAGATCATGGTTGTTGAGGATGTCGTATACGCCACTGGTGACCCATTCGGGGTTAAGGACGTGGGTTTCGCTGAGGCGGGGATCGTTGCGGTAGTTGAGGACGATGCCGAGATCGTGGAGGACTTCGACGAGGATTTCTTGGTCTTGGGGGGTGGTGATTTTGGCGTGGGTGCAGAGGGTTTGGTATCTCTCATAGGAGATGAAGTCGTAGCTGGTTCGCATTTGTTCGAGTTGGGTTTTGATGTCGAACCAGGCTTGGTCAAAGAGATCACGAATGTGGGGAATTTGGTCGATTTGGGCGGCGATCGCTTGCCAGAGTTTGTCGATACCGTCGCCTGTTTTGCAAGAGGTGGAGAGGACTTGTTTGATTTGGGGGTATTTCTTTTTGAGGGTGCGGGCTTTGAGTTCTAAGGGGTGTTCGTCTGAGCAGTTGCCGACGATGATGACGGGGGAGTTGCCGCCGTAGGTTTCGATTAGCTTGAGCCAATATTCGACGCGGTTTTGCGGTTCGTTTTTGCGGTTGTCGAGGACGAGGAGATAGAGGCTGCGTTTGGTGAGGAAGAATTGGTGGGTGCTGTGCATGACGCGCTGCCCGCCAAAGTCCCAGAGGTTAAGCTGGATGGTTTGGTCGCCGTTGGGCAGTCGCCAGGGTTGGATGTTAATGCCGGGGGTTTTGGGTTCGTTGGGGTTGAAGGTGTTGTGGGTGAGCCGTTTGAGGAGTGAAGTTTTGCCGACATCGCCTTCGCCTACAAGGAGAACTTTTAATTCATTTAAGGGGCGCTTAGTGGCAAATTGAGTAACAGATTTAAGGTAGGCGAAAATTATCTGCGGTTCACCGTCGGCCCATTTATGCTCACCCCAACCCCTACGAACAATTTCAGGCGGCACATTCTGAATAAGGTTATCTTGCAGGACAAGTCTTTTGAGATTGGTCAGTTGAGTGATCGTGTCTGGGATAACCGTGATTTGATTGCCAGAGAGGTCAAGCTCTGCGAGATTGGTCAGTTGAGTGATCGCGTCCGGGATAACCGTGATTTGATTGCTATAGAAGTAAAGGCTTGTGAGATTGGTCAGTTGAATGATCGTGTCCGGGATAACCGTGATTTGATTGTCAGAGAGAGAAAGACCTGTGAGATTGGTCAATTGAGCGATTGCATCCGGGATAACCGTGATTTGATT
>JAYVFW010000633.1:0-2474 GCA_043772715.1 Phormidesmis sp.
ACCTGCACACCGTTTTAGCAGAAAAGCTTTATCCTTTGGTTTCTGAGAAATCGATTCAAGAAGAACAGGTGTTAGAAATTCTTCGTGGCATCCCTGTGAAGCTAGGCGGCGGTAAGCGTGAGGTGCCCCTGATCGATCTGCTGCCGATGCAGTGTCAGGTCAATCTGATCGATCTGGTAGAAGAGTTCCAGCGAAACCTGTAGGGACATGGCACGCCGTGTCCGGCATTGCTCTGACGTTGTTGGTCTGTCGGGTAGAATCGGTACTGATATCTAGCTTTTATAGCAACCTCTACTGACCTGGAGCTTTCTCGAAAACATAAACCCAGCCGCCACCATCTTGGGTTGGGGCGATCGTAAGATAGCGCGTGTAAGAATTTTTGGTGATTTGGTAAACAGTGCCGCCTCCATAGCTGCCCGCTGCTGTCAACGTAAATCCAATGTTACTTAACTGTGACTGCAACAGTGTATTCAACTGCGCCAATGGAACTGTGGTGCCTGCTCCGATCGTGGTTGCTTTTCCCTGGTCAAACTCGATGCCCGATGCCGAAACAAAGCTGGTCGGGTCGTTCAATTCTGTATCGGGGTTATTCGCCACAAAGTTAACCTGATCTGCGAGTTCTGTGAAGAGTTGAGTTAGCTCTAACTTCTCTGGCGGCTCAGTTTGAATTTTGGTGTCTTTGGGAAGCGAATTAATATCGATTGGAGTATCTAGCAGCAAAAAGACTGTTCCCTTGCCATCGCGAGTGATCAGGTGCAGATATTTTGTGACACCGCCCTTGGTGACTGGAATCACATTAATGCCGCCAAGATTAGTGGGTGATCCCGTTTCAAACTGCTTTTTAGGAAGTTCGCTCGTAAAGAAAGCCTCCACAGTCTTTAACGGATCGCTCGTCTGAAAACTCGATGGATCTAACGTTGCTGGCAGTGACTCAAAAGAACCCGGCTTGGCATTGGCATAGCGCGGAAAATCGGCGAACGGATTGTTAGCTGCTGGGGCTGACTTTGATGGCGACGCTGCGGCGGCTTCGGGGGCAGATTCGACGGGCGTTGGCTTGATCAGTGACGGAATCGTGATCGCATTGGGACGGGCGGCTGGCATCACACGTTTGGGTGGCACGATCGTGGCTTTAGCCAACGGTTGAGGGTTTGACTTTGACTTGCTGGTGAGCGGTAGCTGGGTGACTTTGACCGTCTTTTCTGGAGGGGGCTTTGGCGGCTGATTTTCGCCCGGCAGGGGCACAAACAGCAATAGTGCATGAAGCCCCACCGAAGCCAATAACATCGGTCGAATCAGTGCCTTTGCTGGAGTAGGCAAATTGTTCCAGAAAGGGAGCTGGGGAATCGACGGAAGTTTTGCGAATTCGCGCTGCATGGCTGTTGTTGAAAATAGGGGGCTGAAATTGCTACAATCTAAAACTTTTTTGGCAAAGCGATCGTTCTAAACAAAACGGTTTTTTATCAAAATTCAGGCAATCAATCGCTATAAATTCAAGCTATTTAAAACCTTAAATTAACTGATTTTATATCATTCCATAAACCTAAATCAATCTGCATCTTTAAGTTTAAACAATTGAGATATTAAGATCAAGGGTTACACATTTGGCAAACGGTTAAAGTGCAGTAAACTGCTCTCTAAATTTAAGAATCTACCACTCACCCTAAATTATTTAGATAACTCTGAAGTCTTGATTTTAGAAGTTTACAGGTTTTTACACTCGATAATCATTTTTTCAAGCGAATTACGCCTAAGAATATCACCTATAAGCATAAATATTGGCTTTTTTAAGCTGAAATACTGAGATAATCTTGAATGAAAGTTCACCTTAAACTGAACTTTACCCAAAATTAACTATTATTTATTCATCCGTTTGTTTGTGCTTAACCACTTAAATTGTAGGGTTATCAGAGATTGTTTGATTGATCACTCAATTTCTAATCAGTCTTTGCTTGAGGACCGCACAATGGCTTTTTCAACAGTTGCTTTTCGTCGAACATTGACAACCTCAGTTGTCACCGCAGCAATCGCCTTTGCACCGATTCTCACGGCGATCGCTCAAGCCGTCACGCTCAATGGTGCAGGAGCCACGTTCCCGGCTCCGCTTTATGAGCGCTATATTGCTGAGTTTCAGAAAAAAAATCCTGATATCAAAGTCAACTACCAGGCGATCGGCAGTGGTGGCGGTATCAAACAAGTCATCGCAGGCGTGGTCGATTTTGGCGGCAGTGACGCTGCTATGACGGATGCCGATATTCAAAAAGTCGGGCGAGGAGTTATTTTAGTGCCCACCGCAGGCGGCGCAGTTGCTGTGGTTTATAACCTTCCAGGTGTTTCTAACCTCAAACTTTCTCGCACGTCTCTACCCGAGATTTTTGCAGGGCGCATTACCCGCTGGAACGATCCTAAAATCGTCAAAGACAATCCGGGTGTCAATCTGCCCAACACAGAAATTAAGAGTGTTGTCCGCGCTGATG
>JAYVFW010000634.1:0-2469 GCA_043772715.1 Phormidesmis sp.
TGCTATGAATCTGTCTATCGGGGCTGAATCCTTTCGCCCCCTAAATCCCCCAATTTTGGGGGACTTTAAGATTCTGGTTCCCCTCAAACTTGGGGGGCTGGGGGGGCAATTCATAGTTGCATTCAGCAACGCCCTAATGTTTAGCGAACTAAGCCGAGATTCAACAGTTCTTGAGAAGATGCCAAGACATCGATCGCTGCAAAGAAAATCTTGCCTTGAGGGTCGAGCAAAAATCGCCACGCCAGATTGAGCCGAACTTTGTCACCTGCCCAAGGGGTTTGCACGTGACCCGTCACCTTAATCTGATCAAAGCCATTTTCTGCACGCTCACCCATGCCGCGTTCAGGAGTCAGCTTGAGTCCGTAACATTCTTCCTGCATGTATGAGAGAATTGCCGCTCGGCCAACGATCGGCTGCTGAAACGGCGGTTGCAGTGCGCCATCTTCGGTAAACAACTCGACTGCGGCTGGAAAATCGAAGGCGTTCATCGCCTCCATGTATCTCAAGACCGTTGGGTGATCAATGCCTTCGATCGTCACAGTTGATCGAGCAATCAGATTTTCAGGCACAATGACGGGATGCTTGACTGCTGGCGTTTCACCCGTCGGCGCATATCCCATATTCAGCACGACATCCCGCAAGACGGTGAGTTGCTGACCGGCTTCAAGTCCGCGAATCGCCTGGAGTGATTCGGAAGCTCCCCCAGATAAAACATAGTCTTGGGGAATCGGCGCAACGATTCCCTGCTTCATCCATTCGCCCAACTGATACCAGAAGCCTAACTTCACATTCATGCCGAAAGACGAATAGGTACGGCAAATCGGCGTGTCCGTGTGATTGACCAGATCGCACATGACTTGCGCTTGCTGTAAGGTCGGCATTTGCCTGATTTGCGTTAGAGTTTCTTCTGCAAAGACCATATTAGCGGCTCCCATTGCCGCAGGCGTGATCGAACTCCCCATCTCGGTGTAGGCAAACCAAAGCAGGGCTAACTGATCCTCGGCACTCAGTCGATCACAAGCCGCTACCGTCGTCGGAATCACATCCGCAACCTGTGTATCGGGAAAAATGGAACGAGCTGAATCGAGCGTATATGTCATAATCAAAGCCTCCTAGAAACGGCGTTTTCAGACCAGAGTGGCTGAAGTAACTGAACTGTTGCTTTGATAGTAGGATAATTCTCCGATCAGCCCAAGGTTTCTTTACATGTCTATAGAGCCTATTTGGGATCTTTGCTGAGGAGCTAGAATCGAAAGTAAATGCCCTATTCGAGCAACTGAAGCGACGCGGAGTGGGAGATCATCCAACCACTCTTGCCTCAAAAGAAGCAAACTAGACCGCCCGTTTGGACAAAGCGGCAAATCTTGGACGGCATCTTATACCAGCTCAAGAACGGTTGCAACCGGGGCGACCTGCCAAAGGACTTCCCTCCCTACTCGACGGTATTCTGGCACTACAAGCAGTGGCGCTCTGATGGGGTACTAGAGCGAATCAGAGATGCTCTGCACACACAGGTTCGAGCCCAGGTCAAAAAAAACCAAAGTGGACAACCTTACTCCTGATAGACTCGCGAGTGTGGAATCGAAAGGGTTTTGTTTCTACAAGATGACGAATGGCATCCAGCGGCACTGGGCGGTGGATAGCTTGGGATTCCCTTTCTTCACCCACTGCCCGAAAGCCAATGTAACGGATGACCAAGGATTGATTGAGATGCTGACGAAAAACCTGGACTAATTGGCGTGGGCGACAAGCGTTGATGAATCCGCAGACCGTACACCACACTCTGATGTAAAGCAAGCAAAAAATGGTGTCTCTTAAGGTAATAGGAAACCTGCTGATCAGAGAGTAGGGTGTAAGCAAGCAAAAGACTTCTTGCTTGATGACTCCGATGCTTCCTACATTTGACGCTGCGACTTCTTGCTTTATGGCGAATCTCCGATCGCTCCTGCTCGTTGCCTTGGCGCTAGGCATTCCATCTAATCTGTCTGCGTGTACGGCTCCAAACAGTTTAGAAAAGTTGCCTGCAACCGCAACAGCCCAAGCCGATATCAAGGCTCGACAAAGTACGGTTCGTCTCAGCTTTCGTGAACAGAAACTGGGAACCGAAGCCCGATTACAAGTCGAGCGACAAGTTCAGCAGGAATTTCTTAAAAAACAGGCTGAACTCAAAAAATCTGGCACTCAAACAGCAATTGCAACCAATGAAGCTGCCCTCAAGCGTAGCGATGCGGTGATCGCCTCATTATTCGAGAAACCAACTCTAACCGAAAAGAATTTAGCAGATGCCCATGCAGAACTGAACTCTAACCCAAATATGTCTAGCATCGGCTTAAAATTTGATGCAGAGGGAAGCCAGGCTTTTACAACGCTTACGAAGAAACTAGCAGGAACCGGGCGAACGGTGGGCATTTTTCTCGATGATCGCTTGATTAGCTCTCCGACTATTGGCGTGGAATTCGCTCAAACTGG
>JAYVFW010000635.1:0-2466 GCA_043772715.1 Phormidesmis sp.
CCTGTGGCTCCGATCGTTCAACCGACTCCGATCGTTCAACCCGTCCCAACCGCACCCACGACCCCAAGCTCATTTAATCTCTATCGCTTAGGAGCCGGAGATGCCGTTGGTGTGGTTGTTCAAAGATTTCCAGATCTAAACTTTCAGGCAGTCATCGATCAAGACGGCAATATCACTACGCCTCTGTTGGGCAAAGTCGCGCTTCAGGGGTTGACGATCGAGCAAGCCCAAGAAAAGGTCCGTCAAGGTGTCAATCGATTTGTGATTGACCCGATCGTCCTATTGGCCCTAACGAATCAGCGTCCAGTGCTGGTGACGCTCACCGGAGAAATTACCCGACCAGGCGTGTATCCGCTCCAAGCACCGAGCCGGATCTCTTCTGCACTGCTCACTGCGGGAGGAGCGACCCAAATGGCAGACCTGCGATCGGTGATTGTGCGCCGCACCCTGAGCGATGGCTCGACTTTAGAAGAAACCCTGAATCTGATCGCCCCGCTTAAAAATGGCACCGCTCTGCCCGATCTGCGGCTGCAAGATGGCGATGTGGTGGTGATTTCTAGATTAGCGCCGGGGGCAGAAAAAGATTACGATCGCGGGTTGGTGGCTCGATCTACACTGGTGAAACCGCAGATCTCAGTCCGCGTTTTAAGCTATGCCAGAGGCGGGTTAGGCAATGTCACGCTTCCCAGTGGCAGCACCTTTTTAGACGCACTCACTGCCGCCGCCGTTAACCCTGATGCGTCTGATTTGCGAAGAATTGCCCTGATTCGGTTTGACCCCATTCAACAAAAAGCCATCTCACGAGAAATCGACGGCAAAAAGGTCATCATGGGAGATGTGGTTCAAAATGTTGCCCTCGAAGACAATGATGTGATTGTGATCGGTCGCAATTTAGTGGGAAGAGTTACCTATGCCCTCAATGTGTTTACTCAACCTTTTCGAGATGTTTTAGGCTTCCTATTATTTTTTAGAGAACTGGGTAACGGTGCCAGCAGTCTCTTCGGTCCGACTAACAACCGCAACTAGTCAATCGTTCAATTAACTCACCTTCTTTCGTGTGCTGCTATGACTCCGCCAATCGTTAAGCGCTATCTTCTGGCCGTCGATCGCTATAAATGGGCTATCCCAGCCGGGGTGTTTGTCGGCATGGCAGCGGCAGGTGTAGTCGCTTCTCGCCCTGACCCAGCCCCGGTTTATCAGGCAAATGCGTTACTGGTTTCAAATCGTCCGCCGATCGCATTTTCGACGATCGGCACTGAAGTTAGACAGCCGATCGAGACTTTTACCAGCGATTCTCTCGTGCCCAAAGAGATGATCGAAGCAGTTGCCAAAGAAGTCGGCATTCCACCGCTAGAGGTGGCTAGAAACACCAAGGTAGAAGTAGACATTCCGAAAGTAGCTAAAGGTACAACAGCTCCGACGAGTAGCTCGGCGCAAGTCGATGTCTCTTACAACGATGGCGATCCCAATCGCGCGATCGCGGTGGTTCAACAATTTAGTCAGCGCATTGTCGAACAAAGTCGGCTCAACAATTCAGCCCGATTGCGCGCCGTGATCGAATCGATCAATCAGCGATTGCCCAAAGTGTCGCGTGATCTGAGAGCCTCTGAACGAGTATTAGAAGAATACGATCGGGTCGAAGGGCCTCAACTTTTAGCCGCGCAAAATGGAACGCTGATCGGTGCGATCACAGGCAGCGAGACACAGCAGCGACAGCTACAACTGCAACTCGATGGCACCAATGCCCAGATTCGCAGTTTAGAACAGCGGTTAGGCTTAGATCCCAGTCAGGCGTACACCTCTGCGGCTTTGAGTGCTGACCCACTTTTGGCAAACCTGCGCGCCCAGATTCAGCAAGTTGAGGCGCAGATTTCGCTCAAAAGTAAAGATCTGCGCCCAGAACACCCTGATCTGATCAACCTCCAAAAACAGCAGCAGACGCTAGAAGAACAGCTTCAAAAACGCGCTAGAGAAGTCATGGGCGGCAACGGAGTAGCGGCTCCATTTTCTAACACAGTGCGGCAAAACAGCAGTCTCGACCCAGCTCGGCAGCAGTTAGCGAACACCCTAGTCGGACTCAAAACTCAGCAGGAAGTCTTGCAGCAGCAGTTAGGCTCGACGGTGCGATCGGAACAGACGCTGCGTCAACAATTTTCGGTCATCCCTAATCGCCAGCTAGAACGCACCCGGTTAGAAGATCAAGTTCGGCTCAAGAAAGCCCTTCATGATCAGATGCAAGTCAAACTAGTCGATGCCAGAGCCGCCGAAGCCGAAACGGTGAGCAGCCTCAGTCTCGCCAAAGCGCCTTCCTTGCAGCCGCCTCCACCCAAAGTCACTAAGAGCATTCCGTTGATGTTGGCGATCGGGGGCTTGGTCGGCTTACTCGTCGGCGGCGGTTTGATCTTCTTGCTCGACACGATGGAGGGCAAATTCTACACCGAAGACGATCTGCGAGAAGCTCTGCGG
>JAYVFW010000636.1:0-2461 GCA_043772715.1 Phormidesmis sp.
GACCAATGCCACACGACTCATAAGCAGGAGTTAGACTCCCTACTAACGCTTCGCTTTCAGTCCTTTCATAACACGCAATCTATACCCTGATGCAGTATAGGTTCACCTCCCCTGCCAGATTCGCCTGAGTCCACCTTTTAGAGCAAACGCTCGTTTCGCCTGTTGAATCCCAACGGGTGATGCATGAAGCGATCGCTTGACCATGAGGCAGACCCCCTAGTCTAAAATTTAAGAAATCAAACACCACCATACATTTGCAAATGTATGGTGGTGTTTGTCTGCTAATGCCTCTTCCCTATGGTTAAAGTTATACAAAATCTGATAGACGAACTTTATTTTTACCTCAATACGGCGAAATCAAACGCTGTTCACGCTGAAAATACTCAATGAATTCAGATGTTCTTTGACATTAAGGAAGTTTTTGTAGTGGCGATGGCATCCACTGCTTCGAGAGCGCACCGCCATGTTGGGGTTAGACTAAGAGGCGGTTAAGAAATAACTGTTAAACACCAGCTAATTTGGCGGGACAATCTAGCTGTACTCATTTGTTTTCTATTGGTGTGGCACTGATGCATTTTGCCTAACATAGAGCAGCAGTAACACGAGCCAGACTGCAACCGCAAGCAGCATAATCGCTTCGCCAATCGAGACAGACAGGTGCCAGATTTTACCAGACACTCGCCAGCAGTTTCCCAACTCCACCAAGCCCAGAATCATGCAAAAAAGGAGGCAAGAATCGTGATGAGATAGGCTTTCAAGACGGCAAATTTTAGACGTGATTTCTTTATGGTCGAGTTTCCTAACGGTAATAGAGGGATATAAGAGATCGACCCTGCAACTCCACTATTCGTCCGCAGAGCAATTTGCTTATAGGAATCGGAGGCAAATTCAATATTCGTCAGGTTGAGTCGGTGGCACTCACTCAGATGCGAATCGAGGTCGCCGACAGTGCGATCATCAACGAACCAGCATTGAAGGATGCAGGAGTTGAGGGAGTTTTGCGATTATCCAGTGGCAAGCTACATTTACGCGTTGGCTTAAATGCTGAGCAGTATGCCACAGAAATGAATGGGCAATTAGCAACGATTCGATAACTTAATCCTAAGATTTATGAATATGGCTACACTCATTTTGCTCCGCCACGGTCAAAGCCTCTGGAATGCCCAAAACAAGTTTACGGGTTGGGTCGATGTCCCCTTGAGTGAGCGGGGACGCGCCGAAGCGATAATCGCAGCCCATCGGCTCAGTGACTATCGCGTGAATGTTTGCTTCACCAGCAAATTAATCCGAGCGATCGAAACAGCAATGATTTGCCTGACCGAGCATACTGACATTTGCGGCGGTAAAATTCCGATCATCAAGCATGAGGCAGGTGACTCGGACTGGCATGGCTGGGATCAGTATGACGGCAATCCATCTGAAGAACTGCCCATTTTCAGCAATGCTGCCCTGGATGAACGATTCTATGGCGATTTGCAGGGGTTAAATAAAGCCCGGACAGCGGAAAAATATGGTGAAGAGCAGGTGCAACAGTGGCGACGCTCCTACAGAGTGCGTCCGCCCGGTGGTGAAAGTTTGGAAGATACCCAGGAGCGCGTTGTCGCCTACTTTAGCAGTCGAATTTTGACCCATCTCCAGCAGGGAGATAACGTCCTAGTCGCTGCTCACGGCAACTCTCTCCGCTCTATCATCATGAAGCTGGAGAATCTTAGCCCCGAAGAAGTGACGAAGCTGGAACTGGCAACAGGAGTCCCGATCGTTTACGACATTGACTCCTCTGGTCAGGTCACTGACAAGGTGATTTTGAATGATTAGGACTTTTGGCAACAACCCTATTCTGGTGCTTTAATCTGATTGGTTAAAACCCGTCCCTGTTCAAAGTCTGTGATGTTTGTCAGCGTCGTTTCAGCAATAGCTTGTAGCGCATTTTGGGTGAAGAATGCCTGATGAGCTGTGATCACAACATTCGGAAAGGACTTCAAAAGCTGAAAATCATCATCTTGAATGACAGTGTTAGACAAATCCTCAGAAAACAAATCGGCTTCTTGCTCGTAAACATCAATGCCCAGATAGCCGATTTTTGCAGATTTAATTCCAGCAATCACAGCTTTGGTGTCAAGCAGTCCGCCGCGACTGGTGTTGATCAGCATCACGCCAGATTTCATTTGAGCGATCGCATCTGCATTAATCAAATAATGGTTTTCTAGAGTCAGAGGACAGTGAAGTGAAATCACATCCGCCTTAGACAACAACTCTGGCAACTCAACATATTGAGCCGCTCCAATTGCTTCAAATTGGGGATTGGGGTATATATCATAGCCCAGCAGGGAACAGCCAAATCCATGCATGATCTGAGCGAAAATCATCCCAATCTTGCCAGTGCCAATGACACCGACAGTACAGCCATGCAGGTCAAACCCTAGCAACCCTTCTAGGGAAAAGTTATCATCGCGAACCCGAT
>JAYVFW010000637.1:0-6862 GCA_043772715.1 Phormidesmis sp.
ATAAATGCTGCTTAGTTTAGACATCAGTCACTGTAGCTCGGTTAGCTGAGCAATCTTCAGCGGACTCCTTTCAATCAAGATTTGAAGTGTGACGATCAATTAAGACGGATCAGCTTCTAGAAGCACATAACATTGGTCTGCCGTATCCCGCACGATTTCAGGTAAAGCCCTATAACACTTCTAAAATCTTCGCGTTGTGTAGTGCATCAAATTTTGCGACAGTGCCCTGCTTTAAATTCAGCGATCGCTTCCTCTGCCAAAGCGTCTAACTTTCCGTCTGCGATGTCTTGCTCCAGTTGCTCATCCCAGCGCTCATAGTCCACGTCAAAGAACCACTGTCTGAGCCGCTGAAACTCATCTGATTGAAGGGTCAGGATCGCTGCTTCAATTTTCTCAAGGGTTGACATATTTAGTTTCCGACGCTTTGATACTCGATCGCACTATAGCTTTGCTGTGAAGACCGATTTTCCATGCAACTCACTAAACGGTGAAGGTCGATCGCCCCCCCGTTTTTCGGAGTCGATCGACCTTCACCGTTCTACAAAATCCCTTCTTTTTGGGCCATTGACACCATCAGATCAATCACCCGGCACGAATAGCCCCACTCGTTGTCATACCACGAGATGACTTTGAAGAAATTGGCGTTTAGCTCAATGCCTGCCCCAGCATCAAAAATGCTAGAGTGCGAATCGCCCTGGAAATCGGTTGAAACGACTTCATCATCGGTGTAGCCCAAAATGCCTTTGAGTGGGCCTTCTGCCGCTTCTTTCATCGCTGCACAGATTTCTTTATAGCTGGTTGCTTTCTCGGTTTTGAAGGTCAAATCGACGACAGAAACATCGGGGGTTGGCACTCTAAATGCCATGCCTGTCAGTTTGCCTTTGAGTTCTGGCAAGACTAGCGTCACTGCCTTTGCGGCTCCCGTCGAAGATGGAATGATATTTTGAGCGGCTCCCCGTCCACCGCGCCAATCTTTTTGACTTGGACCGTCAACTGTCGGCTGGGTGGCTGTCGTCGCGTGAACCGTGGTCATCAATCCTTCTGCCAAACCAAAATTGTCGTTAAGCACTTTTGCCACGGGTGCTAAACAGTTGGTTGTGCAACTGGCATTCGATACGATCGTATCTTTGTCAGGGTCAAACTGGTGATGATTTACCCCAACCAGCAGCGTCCGCACTCTCTCCGGGTCTTTGGTCGGAGCCGAGAGAATGACTCGTTTTGCGCCCGCCGTCAGATGCTTTGACGCGCCCTCAAAATCAGTAAAAAACCCTGTAGACTCAATCACATAATCTGCGCCCAGCTTACTCCAAGGCAGGTCTGCGGGGTTGCGAATTGCTGTACAGGGAATAAATTTGTCATTGACGACAATGCCATCAGATTTGGCTTCAATGGTGCCCTTAAATCTGCCGTGAGTCGAGTCATATTTGAGCAAATAGGCGAGGTTGTCTGGCGACACCAAATCATTGATGCCCACAAATTCGATATTGGGGTTGTCAATGCCCGCTCGAAATGCAAGGCGACCGATGCGCCCAAATCCATTGATTCCGACTTTAAGCGTGGTCATGATCAAAGCTCCTCAAAGCGTTAGTAAACTCAGGTTTTCTCAATAAGTTACCGCATTTAAGGGGCAATTTTAGATAGCGTAATCTTTTCATTCGTTTAAGTATCGCTCTATAGGGATCATTACCAAGCTTTGGCAAGAAAAATTTGGACGCTGCACGAATAGAGCGATCGCTTTTGTAGCGAGTATCACAATTCCGCGATCGAAGCTTAGACTACATCTGTTACCCTATTCCTTAAACTTGCTCCCTAGCATTCACCGACATGAGTTTTACGATTCAGAATGTTTTAATTCCGGTTGATCGGGCTTACGAGACAGTTGATGTGCAGATTGAGGGCGATCGGATTGCGGCGATCGCGCCCCATTTAAACCCCGTTGGCACCCTAATCGACGGACGTAATAAACTACTCTTGCCCGGTTTTGTCAACGCCCATACTCACTCTTCTGAGATGTGGCAGCGCGGCATGATTCCGCCCGTCCCGCTGGAGTTGTGGATTGCCGAACTCTATGACTTTACGCCCCTACAGCCAGAGCAAGCTTATCTCACCGCGATCGGAACTGCGGTCGAAACTCTGCTTTCGGGCGGAACTAGTGTCGTCGATCATCTAGTCTTGATCCCCGGTCAAGAATTGGCGACGATCGCGGCGGCAGTTCGGGCTTATCGACAGGTCGGAATTCGAGCGTTTGTGGCTCCTCTGATTCAAGATCAGGCGTTGGCAGCGAGCATTCCCAACGGGGGAATCGAGCGAGAGCATGGGGACTATGTGCGATCGACAGCGGCAACTTTAGCGCTAGTTGAGGAAGCCGTCAATCAGTTTCATCGACCCGACGAAGGGGTGAATATTCTCGTCGCGCCAACGGGAGTGCAACTCTGTTCAGATGCTTTGTTTGAAGGCTGTATTGAGTTGAGCGATCGCTACAATCTCTGTCGTCACGCTCACTTGTTAGAAACCAGAGCACAAAAACTTTTGGCTCAAGAAAAATATGGCTGTAGCGCTGTTGAACATCTTAAACAAATTGGGTTTTTGAGCGATCGTACCTCTTTGGCACACTGCGTTTGGCTCGACGATGCGGATGTTGAAATCATGGCGGCAACAAAATCAACGGTTGTTCACAATCCTCTCAGCAATTTGCGTTTGGGCAGCGGCATCGCCCCGATTCTCAAATATCGACAGGCAGGCATAAATGTCTCGTTTGGGTGTGATGGCTCGGCGAGTAATGATTCTCAAGATTTGCTCGAAGCGATCAAGATTGGCTCAATTTTGCACAACACGACTGACCCCGATTATCAGAATTGGATCACGCCTCGCCAAGCGATCGAGATGGCATCGTTAGGAGGCGTAACGGGCTTAAATTTAGGCGATCAACTCGGTTCGCTGACGGTGGGCAAAAAAGCCGATTTAGTTCTATACGACTTGATGAATCTATCTTTGTTGCCGCGCACCGACCCGATCGGGCTGCTGGTTTTGGGTCGCCCCGTCAATGTCGTTGATCACGTCTGGGTAAATGGCCAGTCAGTCGTTGCAAACAACACTGTCTGCAATGTCGATGTCAATCAACTAAAGCAAGAATTATTTGATCAAAGTCAATGGAGTGCAAAACGGCAGGCTCCGACGGTGGCGCAACTAGAAACACACTATCGATCGGTGATGGGTTTATCAAAATCAACACTAGGCTATTCTTGAAAATTTCGATGGAATGGCTGTAGGGGCAATCCCCCCGTGCCTACCCCTGACGGAGGGCAACCACGGGGGGATTGCCCCTACAAATCATCACGCTATGTAGCAATGCTTGATCGTGAATTAAACAATGTCGGTTACTTGCAAAAACAATGGGCACAGCAATGTCATGCCCTTACACAGATCCTAAGTTGGCAAGATCGTCGCACAACCGACTAAAATTAAGCTTTGCCCGCTCAAATTTACTACTCACTTGAGGGACGGCATGGCAACCAAAACCGTTGATTTGGCAACCCGCTTAGATCACTACTACGAACAGGTTCGAGCCGTCATTCTCAGCCGTCAAAACCCAATTTCTGGGCTACTTCCTGCTAGCACCGCTGTTAACGCTCATGGCGACTACACCGATGCGTGGGTGCGCGATAATGTCTATAGCATTCTCGCCGTCTGGGGGTTGGGGCTTGCCTATCGCAAACTCGACGACGATCGCGGACGCACTTATGAGCTAGAACACAGCGTCGTCAAGTTAATGCGCGGCTTGCTGTTCTCAATGATGCGACAAGCCGAAAAAGTCGAGAAATTCAAAGCCAATCAAGCCCCGCTCGATGCGCTTCACGCCAAATACGACACCGACACCGGAAGTACGGTCGTTGGCGATGACGAATGGGGACATTTGCAGCTTGACGCGACCTCAATTTTTCTGCTGATGTTGGCACAAATGACTGCATCAGGGTTGGCGATCGTCTTCACTACCGACGAGGTGAGTTTCATTCAAAATCTCGTCTACTACATCGGCAGAACCTATCGCACACCCGACTATGGCATTTGGGAGCGAGGCAACAAAATTAATCACGGCAACCCTGAACTCAATGCTAGCTCGGTAGGCATGGCAAAAGCAGCACTCGAAGCGCTGAACGGGCTAAATTTGTTTGGTGTTCATGGCAGTCAAGCCTCGGTGATTCACGTCTTGCCCGATGAAATTGCTCGGTGTCGCACTACGCTAGAATCACTGTTGCCCAGAGAATCTAGCTCTAAAGAAGTCGATGCCGCTCTGTTGAGTGTGATTAGCTTTCCAGCGTTTGCCATTGAAGACGTGCAGTTAGTCGATCGGACGCGCACCAAAATTGTCACATTGCTGCAAGGTCGCTATGGCTGCAAACGCTTTCTGCGCGACGGGCACCAAACTGTTCTAGAAAACAGCAGTCGTCTTCACTATGAGCCGTGGGAACTCAAGCAATTTGAGCATATTGAGTCTGAATGGCCGCTCTTCTTTACTTATTTGGCACTCGATGGATTGTTCCGCGACGATCGTCAACAAGCGCAATACTACCTCGATCAACTGGAACAAGTTGTAGTCAAACGAGACGGCTTGAACTTGCTGCCAGAGTTGTACTATGTGCCTGAAGCCGCGATCGAGCCAGAAAAAGCGAATCCCTCTAGTCAAACTCGTTTACCTAACGAAAATGTTCCGCTCGTGTGGGCACAAAGCTTATATTTTCTGGCGCAAATGCTGCACGAAGGATTGTTAGCTGTGGGCGATATTGACCCGATCGGCGGTCATCTTCGCATCGGTCAAAAACGCAAGGCAACTGTCCAAATTGCGCTCTTAGCTGAAGACGAAGATTTGCAGTCTAAACTAGCTGCCAACAACATCACGACTCAAACCCTTAAACAAGTCGAGCCGATTCAAGTTCGTCATGCGCGAGAATTAGCCGCCGCCTATGCTCAGGTCGGACGCAATGACAAGCTTGATTTGACAGGTCGCCCCATGCGCCGAATGCGGAGTTTAACGACTTCTAGAGTCTTTAAAATTTGTGGAGAAACGATCGTCTTTGTTCCATCATTCTTAGAACCAGGACGGTTTTATCTCACCCTCGATTATCACTTCCTGGTTTCAAATATCAAAAGTGAACTTGCTTACGCTCATCGCCACTGGCAAGATTTGGGCAAACCAACAATGACGCTGTTGTTAACCAAAGAAATGCTAGAACTGGGTCGAGAAGCGCTGATTAACCTCGTTCAAGAATTTCAGGAAGGTCGCTGTGGTGATGTCCCGGTGCAGTTGGGTCGCCTGAATCAACTCGCTCTCACAGCAGGGACAGAACGCATCGATTCTCTACACGATTTTGAGTTTCCCCCATCGTCTGTGGTTGATACAACATTGCCCCACTATCATCTGGCTTCTCATCCAGAGAAAAACTATCCGTTAAGCACTTCGCAAGAATTCAAGCTGGAGTATGAAACTGATATTGACTCGTTAGTTTCAAGTTTGCGTCAATCGCATAACCTCTATGAGCAAATCGAGTTATTGAACACCCTGGCTCGTCTGAAAGGATTGAACTTTGCCACTCACCTCGCCGGATCGCAGCCTGTAGTCACCGTGATGGATCTGCTCAATGAAGTCTACGCCAAAGCCAGCAAAGGCGACGAGTTGGGCTGTCCTTATTGGGGCATTGTTCGCCGATCGGCAGGGTTGCTCGATAAACTCGATGTTGGTCTGTCAGATGCAGTCACCGACATTTTAGTGCGGCAAAAACAGATTGCTGTCGGTCGAGCCTATAGTGAAGACTCGCTGATTATGCAGCCGTTACCCTACGTCGAAGTGCTGGAAAAAATTCGTCACTTTTGTCGAGAAGACATTCGCGATCGCGTCCTCACTCAAGAAATTCTGATCTATCTCAGTGTGTTGATTAAAAGCGAACCCGATCTGTTTCAAGGCTTGCTAACGCTGCGAGTCGGCTATCTGATCTTGCTGATTACGGCTAACCTTGCTCAAGAACTTGCTCTCACGCAAGATGAAGCCTACGAACACTTGATGCAACTCAGTCCGTTTGAGATTAAAACGTGTTTGCGACAAATTCTAATGGGTTATGCTGACCTCAATCAGGCATTGTTTAAGCAAGAATCGCTGCGGGTGAAATTGCCCGATCGCGGCATCGATTGGGTAGTTTTGCTAGACGAACAAACCGAAGTCGAACCCGCTAACCAAGATTGGTGGCGCAAGCGGCAGCTAGACGGCTCTCTTAACCGCGTCCCTCAAGATTTTTACCCCAGTGTGTGGCAGCTTTTGCATCACTGCAAAGGGTTGGTAATTGGTGACAAACTAGAACGCCGCAACCGTCTCGATAGCGAATTGATCATTATGGAAATGACTGCTGGCGAGAAAAACTTCGCACTCAAAATAGAACACTTGTTAAACAAAATTCAAGCGCCCGAATATCGCCAGGTGAATGTAGAAGCCATGATGGAATTAGCCACGATCGCCAAACGCAACCCCGATTTCAAAATCGAAGAATCGATCGTGCTAGATGTGCTGATTGGTCACGCAGTGAGATTAGCGTGGCTCGACAAATTTCCAGACTTGTGCGATCGCTACGATGAACACAAAGGATCGGCGTGGCGATCGTTCTATGAATCATCACCTTATGATTGTGCAAGCTACATCGCTAAAGCAATGCGTTTCTTGACGCAGTTGGGGCAAGCCACTCCTTTGTAGAGAATAGTTTTATTCACGATCGGGGTCTTCTCCCAATTCTCGCAGACGTGCCGCTAGGCGATCGGCTCGTTGCTGTTGTTCATCGGCTCGTTGACGCTCTGCTTCTTCGGGTAACAGCACGAGATT
>JAYVFW010000638.1:0-2457 GCA_043772715.1 Phormidesmis sp.
GAAGCCAATTTTACCCTCGTCTAGTCTTTGATCTCGAAGTTTTTTGAGTTAGGGTGCATCTATTACGATCGTTTATTGTGTAATTTTTTCAATTATGCGCCATCAGCTATTAGAGCCACTTACAGATTCGTCGATCGCCCCCTCATCTAAGACAAACCGCCGCTTGCCCTTCAATCTTCAGTCCTCTGATCTCAGAATGGCTGCTAGCAGTGGCATGATTGTCTGCTCTGCACTGTTAATTAACAATGGCTCACAAGCGGCAGTATCAGAAGTTAACACGCAACCCTGTGTACAGCCATCTAACAGCGCTGGAGTAGAAAAACAGTGTTCTAAAGCAGTGCAACACTCCACAACTGCATCTCCAGAGCAACTCTCTAATCATCAGTGGAGTGATCAGTTGCAAAGCCGTGAGCAGTCAGACAAGCTACCCAGCGAAATGGAAGCAGCCTATGCCGATTTGCTCAACCAGGCGCAAGCTGCTGCAAGCCGTGACCAGCTAACAGAAGCCGTCAACATCATTGCTGGAATCCCAAAAAATAGTCAGCACTATGGATTGGTGCAACAACTTCAGGAAGAATGGTCACAGGAGTTAGTGCGCCAAGCCACTAGCCACATTCAGCAAGCTGAGATTGCACCTGCGATCGCCTTATTAAACAATATTCCAGAAACTAGCCAATGGCACGATCGCAGCACAGAACTGAAGCAGCGATGGAGCCAACAAGCTAAATTGTTTAATCAGGCAGTTGCCGCAAAATCTGCATCAGATTGGCAGGGGGTGATTGACGCAATCAAGTCGCTGGAGGGTTCTCCCCTCTACAATAGTCTTCCGGTGCAGGAGTTTTTGCAGCAGGCAATGACAAAGCATTATGAGCCAGATGCAGCCTTACTGCAAATCGCTACCGCAGACGCGCCGATGATGCCAACCGTTGCTCCGCCAGAGACGGTGAAGATTGCTTTTAAATAGCAGCCCTTGAGCTAGTTGCACCATTTCTAAAAAGCTTCCCAATTCCCGAATTCGGGGCGAAAATGGTGAATGTCAAATGGAGCGCGGGCATCTTGCCCGCGTTTCGTTTAGATGTGAGCAAAGCTTTATAATTAGACTTTGGTTGGAGAAGTTTTAGAAAACTCTATACCAAACAATTTCTTCAGGGCAATCAAGGGATCAGTTTGAGGAAGGCTCATTTCTATAAACAGGGTATGGGCCAGCTTTAACTGAACAGCACTATATTGTCTCTGACTTTGAGCTTGTGAAACCGCTAAACTCAAATTGTGAAACCACTTCATCAGTACAGGAAGTGAATGTTCTAAGACAACAGCGCTCAGGTCGGGCGAGAATCGCAGAATTCGTCGCTTAAACCGGGCATTCATCAGGGTGTAACCGCTCGCATCTTGAATAATTTCCCATTTCGATTGCGGCATGGCTTTCTCGCTCCAAGCCACCCATAGACGCATTCGCTTTAAAATCGCATCTGCGTCACCCCGATCGCCCAGATAAAAAGTCAGTAGTTTTGGTTGCAGCTCTAGCACTCGGCGCAGGGGTTGAGTAACCTCCTCAGAGTGATCGAGAGACGAAATGCTGAGGTCGAGTTTAGGCGATGCTGAGACAGCATCTGAAGGCAAAGGCTCAACCACAGACGTTTGGGGAAAATGCTGACGCGTGATCGACCGTTCGGGAGCCTGGGTGATTGTGGTCACTTCCCAACGATAGCGATCGAGCTTGCCTCCTTCATGCATACACATCGGAAAAGGGTAAGCCAGCTTTGCAATAGGCTGATGGGTTTGGAGATCAAGATATTCTAGATGTAGCTGAATTTCGGGCAGATCATTTTGCTGTTTGGCAAAGGTGTAATCTGGCGGCGGAGGCTCCAAACAGAGCAACCGCACAATTTGAACAATGTCAGGATTCTTGCTGTCTCGTAGTTGAAAGATATTGTGAGGTGGGTTGAAGATCAGCCGTTCTTCAGCATCTAAGAAGTAGGAGAGCGCACAGCCTTGAGGCACATGGAACAGCGTCCCAATGTATCGGTCTAATTTGGGTTTGCGCCGCCTTAAATAGACAAAATATTGAGTGGGTTCAGTCAACCCACGAGTTTGATAACTGTAGTCTTTTTTGAGCAGCAGGCGAGTGTTGTGTTCGACTGATGCAGATGCAGCAGCACCGTGACGATGACGATCGCCAATCTCTCTTAGCCCAAATTCGACAATGGTTTGAATATTGTCAGTTTCGAGTTGAGAAATAAGTCTGCGAATCAAAGCCACCTTAGCCTTGACAGGAAGTTGAATCGTATGATCGAGTAAGTCAGCCTGACGCTCAAGGTCATTTTCAAGTGGGATCTCTGCTAGATCAAGCGTATTCTGAAAACCCCTTTCAGTCACCGCTTCAGCGTCTGGTTTGATCGTTGCTTGAATTAGCCGCTCGTCAACACCCACTGGGGAAATTTCACGACTCATATTAGG
>JAYVFW010000639.1:0-22171 GCA_043772715.1 Phormidesmis sp.
CGGGGCAAAAAGTCGCCCGCCAGCGCAGCGTCACGTCTAACTTTCCTCAAGAGGGGCTGCCCGTCTCAGGTTACGAGATTCATCAGGGGCGCACCCGACTGATCGAACCCGAAGGCACCCAATTTTTGTTTGACGACCAAAATCTGGGGCTGATCGATGAAACTCATTCGATTTGGGGCACTTATCTGCACGGCATTTTTGACAATGGTCCTTGGCGACGTGCCTGGTTAAATCGTCTGCGTCAGCAGCGTGGCTTGGGGTCTTTGCCGACAGGCGTTGCCAACTATCGCGAACAGCGAGAACTGTTGCTCGATCAGTTAGCCGATGCAGTTGAGCCACACCTCGATTTAAAGCCTGTGTTGCCTTAAAATCGTGAATTGATCAGGTCAGTTACTTGCAGGGTCAGGGGGTCGGGAAGTCGTTGAGACGGGTGCAAGATCCGAGTCAGCTAAATTTCTGTCTTTCGAGCAATAGACGGGTACCATAACACTCTTTTAAGCTGGTTCCACTTCTGTAGTAAATGTTGTGGGAATCGCTAAAACTCATTCTAAACAATGGTCATCTGAACTCAAGGATTTGATCCGAGGGGCATCAGGTGGCTTTTTGTTTGGCATTCCCTTAATCTACACAATGGAGGTTTGGTGGATTGGGTCTTATATAGGAGCGTTACGATCGCTATCAGCGTTGCTGCTCACATTCGCGATCGTATTTCTGCTTAATCAAACCTCTGGGTTTAGAAGAAGTGGCGATCTATCTGCGATCGATGCCGCGATGGATAGTGTTGAGGCGCTCTCGATCGGCATTGTCTGCACGGGTATCACGTTAGTCGTGTTACAAGAAATTACGCCGCAAACCTCTCTTCAAGAAGCGTTAGGCAAACTGATCTATGAAGGAATGCCATTTGCGTTGGGCGTTGCGTTAGCTAATCAGTTTCTTAGCGGTGATGGGCGTGAAACCCAACCTGATCAGGGAGCATCTCAAAAGAAATCTAAAAATGGCAAACTCAATGACACGCTATCTGATATTGGTGCGACGATGATTGGTGCGATCATCATTGCGTTTAATATTGCCCCGACTGATGAGATTCCGATGTTAGCATCTGCCGCTTCAGGGTTATGGCTATTAGCAGTAATGGCATTGTCGATCGTGATCTCTTATATGATTGTGTTTGCAGCAGGTCTGACTAATCAACAAAAGCGCAGTCAACAGCAGGGAATTTTTCAGCGCCCTTTGAGTGAAACGATCGCGGCTTATCTAGTCTCGTTATTTGCCACAATGTTGATGCTAGTTTTCTTTCAGAAACTTCGGTTTGATGACCCGTGGCAGCTCTGGTTAAGCTACACAATTTTGCTAGGGTTACCCGCCGCAGTCGGAGGCGCAGCAGGGCGGTTAGCCGTATGACCTCTGAGAATTCTTCTAACACCGAAAAACGTCCGCCTCGCAACCTGGCTGAGTGGGTGACGTTTGGCATCGCTAGCCTGATCTTAGGCTCGATCTTCGGACTCGTGATCTACAGTTGGGCAACTAAGCAAGAACGTCCGCCTGCGTTTGCAATCAATCAGGGCAAAGACATTCGAGAATCTCAAGGACAGTTCTACATTCCGTTTGAGGTTTCAAACACGGGTGGCAAAACGGTAGAGTCGGTGCAGATTGTCGCTGAGTTGCGGGTCAACGGTGAAATTGAAGAATCTGGCGACCAGCAAATCGATTTTCTATCGGAGGGCGAGAAAGAAGAGGGCGCTTTTGTGTTTCGTCAAGATCCGCGTAAGGGTGAGTTGACGGTGCGAGTTGCCAGCTACAAACTACCATAGAGTTATAGAACGATTGCGGGATTTGGATGGGTGGAGATTTTAAGGGTTAAAGACCTCCTGCATGAATAAGATTCTCGACGTAAACCACCCTGAGATCTCGCCCCCTAACCTTCAATTCTGGGGGAACTGGAGTTCAAAGTCCCCCAGAATTGGGGGATTTAGGAGGCGTTCCCGGATTCGTGCAAGAGGTTTATTGTCTAAAAACAAGTGAGTCGAACTCGATCTTTAGCTAGGGTATGGATTCAACGCCTCCAGTTTCCCAAGTTTCTTTAAGTGCGATCGTCCTCGCGGGAGGACAAAGCACTCGCATGGGTCACGACAAAGCGCTGATCAAAATTTCGGGCGTTCCTTTGCTGAGACGAGTTTGCAAAGCAGCACTGCACTGCACTGATCAGGTTTATGTGGTCACGGCTTGGGGCGATCGCTATCGCGCAGTTGTGCCTCCTGACTGTCATCTGATCGCAGACATTCAACAAGGGCCTTTAGTCGGTTTTGCTCAAGGATTGACGCATATTCAAACCGATTGGGTATTGCTGTTAGCGTGTGATCTGCCTCGATTGCAGGGTGAAACTTTGCAATCCTGGACAGCCGAGTTAAAGACAATTTCACCCGACACGATCGCGCTGTTGCCCCACAGTCAAAAAGGCTGGGAGCCGCTCTGTGGTTTTTATCGCCGTCAATGTTTGTCTGAATTGCAGCCGTTTATTGATCAGGGAGGGCGATCGTTTCAATCTTGGTTAACTCATCAACAGGTTCAAGAATTGCGGTTAGAGAACCGAGAAATTTTATTTAACTGCAACACTCCCCAAGATTTAGAAGACTTTAGTCATGGCAATCGCTAAACTCAGAAGCGGCGAGTTTGTGAGATAGCTGTGACTCAATTTCTATTAGTGACGGATTTAGATAACACCTTAGTCGGCGACGATCGTGCCCTTGACGAACTCAATCAACGCTTAACGCAATGTCGTCAAGTCAACGGCGTAAAGCTAGTTTATTCAACCGGACGATCGATCACGTCTTATCAGCACCTATCAACCAAAGTGAACTTACTAGAGCCAGATGTGTTGATTACCGCCGTCGGAACTGAGATCTATTACCCCGGCAATGTCTTGGATCAGGAATGGACAACCCAGTCTTCAGCCGGGTGGAATCGAAACGCGATCGTGACCATTACTCAACAATTTCCTCAGCTTGTGCCGCAACCAGAGTCTGAGCAGCGTTCTCTCAAAGTCAGCTTTTTGCTCGACGCAGAAGACGCGCAGATTTTGCCAGACCTCGAAGCCAAAATTAAGAATCAAGGCGTTGACGCTCAACTGATCTACAGCAGCAATCAAGACCTCGATATTCTGTCAAGCCGAGCCAATAAAGGGAACGCGCTCGCTTATATTCAGCAAGTGTTAGGGTTTAAGTCCGATCGCACGATCTCCTGTGGTGATTCGGGCAACGATATTGCACTATTTGAGCAAAAAACACTGGGCGTAATTATGGGCAATGCTCAACCAGAATTATTGCAGTGGCATCACAAAAATCCAAATGACGATCGCTATCTCGCCCAAGGGTTTTGTGCCGCCGGAATCTTAGAAGGACTAAAATACTTCGGCTTCTTACAATAGAAGTAAGACCGTCTGCACTCTAAACTTCATCTTCATGATTGGCTATCTCAAAGGAACGATCGCAGGCATTCAAAAAAACAGCAGCAATCGCGTCACGCTGACGCTAGAGGTGAATCAAATCGGCTATGACCTGCAAGTCGTGCCGCGATTGCTGCAACAACTCCCTGAAGTCGGGGAAGACGCTCAAATATTTACGCATCTCAACGTGCGAGAAGATCAGGTGACCCTGTTTGGGTTTAGCTCATCTGCCGAACGCGATCTGTTTCGGCAACTCGTAAGCGTCAGCGGCATCGGTCCGCAACTGGCATTGGCATTACTCGACACGCTCGGACTGCAAGATCTCGTTCAAGCGATCGTAACGGGCAATACACGTCTGCTTTCTCGCACCCCCGGCGTTGGCAGCAAAACCGCCGAACGCATCGCCTTAGAGTTAAAAACCAAACTTGCCGAATGGCGACAGCAAGCGGGCATTGCCATTGCCCCCGGAGCCGGACCTGCCACTAACATTCTTGAAGATGTCGAGATGACCTTACTCGCATTGGGCTACACCGATCAAGAAATTAGCCAAGCCCTGCAAGCCGTCGGACAAAGCACTACACTCTCAAAATCAGACGACGCTGAAGCCTGGATTCGTCAAGCGATCGCGTGGTTGAGCCAGTAGACCAGAATCCCCTATGGTGTCCTAATTCTGCGATCGAGGGTTAGCCTTTCGCAAATCTTCCTCAAGTTGTGGGTCGCGCTGCGCTCATGCCTCTCCAGGATATCGAGCCGTCAGCAGCGACAGAAAGCGCTCATCTTGCCGAAGTTCGTTAAAGTCAGCGTTGGCTTGAGCAATCTCACGATATTCACTAGGATTGAATTCGATCGCGCGCTCTAGGTGCTCAAATGCCAGATCAAGTTCGCCCTGAATGGCATAGCAACAGGCTTTGTTATACCAAAGAGTGGGGGTGTTTGGCTTAAGCTCTAAAGCTTTGTCATAGCTGGCGATCGCGGCCTCAAGGTGCCCCAGGTGATAGAAGGCGTTGCCTCGATTTGTCCAAGACTCTTCAAAATCGGGCTTAAACTCCAGCGCTTTGTCGTAGCTGGCAATCACTTTTTCGAGCTGCCCCAGCTTGCGAAGAGCCAGCCCTCGGCTATACCACGCCCAATGATAGTCAGGCTTAAACTCAATGGCACGATCGTAGCTATCTACCGCTTCTTGATATCGCCCCAGGTTTCTCAACGAGATGCCCCGGTTATACCATGCCCAGTAGTAGCTTTGCCTAAACTTGGTCGCCTGGTCATAGCTGTGAATGGCTTCTTCATAGCGAAGGAGTTCATCCAAGGCATTGCCCCGGTTGTTCCACGCTTCTGGAAAACCTGGCTGATAGTCAAGGGCTTGGTCGTAGCTAACGATCGCCTCTTCGTATTTTTTGAGGTGATAGAGGGCATTGCCTCGGTTATACCAGGCATCAGAGTAGTCGGGTTTTAGATCGAGAGCAGCTTCGTAACTGTGGATCGCAGTTTCGTAAGCTTTTGTCTTGTTTAGATACAGACCCTTCTGAAAGAAGAAGGTCATCTCAACGTCTTGGGTTTGGCTCATCACCTAAGTTTATCTTAACTTAAAGTGTCTTTGCTAAGATTCTCAGGACGCGGTGCCAATCCCCACAAATGCAAAGAAAATTTATAAAATCGGATGGAGAAAAAGTAAGGAGAGATTAACTTTTCTCAAACCTAAAGATTAGGAATTTGGTTGGCGTGAATTTGAGCTTCTACCGTTAAGCTTCCTGGCTCGACTTGCATGGTTTTGATTTGCAGTGAGACTCCTTCTAGTTGAAAATACGGTTGACGAACGAGTTCTTGAACTTTGCTCAGTAAGACGATCATGAAGGGAATGGAAACTCCCTGTCCGGGAGCGCAGCAGAAGGTTTCTAGCAGAATTGGCTGAGTGTCAGTGCGAGGGCAAGCCACCGCAGCGAAGGTGACTGAGCGGGTTTCGCCCACTTCGCTGATTCTGATCGCCCCACTGAAATGAATTTTTCCAACACTTGGCAAACGCATCTCTAGGGGAAACTCTAGGGCGATCGTCACTCGTTTTCCTTCAACATTGAGTTCTATAGAAGGTAGTTTACTTTTCACATAGTCTGAGTTTAAATCTTGATTAATGTCTGCCTCGGTGAGAACAATTCGTGCGGTTGTATCGACGAGCTGATCGAGTTTTATATTTCCTAAAAGCGCACTCAAAGGGTTGATTGAAACCTGATTTGTTTGCAGTTCTAATGATTCTAAACGAATGTCTTCTTGAATCGTTAATCCCTGCCCTTCTACCACAACAGAATCTACTTTTCCTTGAACCATTTTTAGTAAATCAGTTTCGATATGCACCTCTATATTTTCAGCCTCATCTAGTTGGCTAGACAGCCCAAGCTTGAGTGCTTCTGAAAGGGCTTGCTCTTCTAATTTTGGTTGATCTGACATGAGTTGCTGCCTACGCTCGTTGTATTGTTCGCTAGTCTATTCATGTATAACCAGCCTGGTATCTACACTGTGGGGGAAAAGAAGTTTTTTTAATTTGATTCTTAAAGATGAAGCGTGGAATTGGTCGAGTAACGATCGCCGCAAAAAACACTTTTTGATCAGCGTTCTAAATAATTAGGAAGTATCTATGGGAATAGACCGAGATGGAAACTATAAAGATTGAGTATTCCTAAAGATAGAGATTCTAGAGTAAAGTCGAAAAAGCAAGACTGAAAACAGGCATCATACCTCTCATGCTTCTGACAATTAGCGTTCCTAAACTTTCTTTAGTCGTGCTGATTGGCGCATCGGGTTCTGGTAAATCGACGTTTGCCCGTCGCCATTTTTTGCCGACCGAAATTATCTCCTCGGATGTGTGTCGGGGATTAGTCTCAGACGACGAAACCAACCAAGAGGCAACCCACGATGCGTTTGATGTGCTGCACTACATCACGGCAAAGCGGCTAGCCGCTGGCAAGCTGACTGTGATCGATGCCACTAGTACTCAGGTAGACGATCGCAAAATGCTAATCAAACTGGCGCGTGACTATCGCTGTATTCCCGTCGCGATCGTGCTGAATTTATCTGAGCAGCTCTGCCACGATCGCAATCAGCAACGCCCCGATCGTGCCTTTGGCGCTCATGTGGTGCGTCGTCATGTGCAAAATATTCAGCGATCACTCACAGGATTACAACAGGAAGGATTTTGTCACGTCCACATTTTGTCAACGCTAGAAGATATCCAGTTAGTCACGATCGAGCGTCAGCCACTTTAGATTAATCGTCAGCACAAACACGGGTTCTTTGACATCAGCGGTGAGGTGCATGAATGTTGCATTGCACAACTTTGCGACCATGAGAGTAAATAACAGGTTAACTCTAGAGATGGTCGAAGTCGCCAAAGCTGTATGAGTCCTATAGCTAATTTGCCAGCTAAAGGGAAATAGCTGGTTTCTATCATTGAATAAGCCTAGAAGTCTTCATGAGACTCAATATTTCTTTAAAAGACTAAACCCCATGAAACCGTAGTTTACAAGGGGTCTGATTAGAAAGCGGGTGACGCGATTCGAACGCGCGACATTCACCTTGGCAAGGTGACGCTCTACCACTGAGCCACACCCGCATTTAGCGCACTTCCTAATTTCGCAGATTGCCCCAAGTTTGTCAACCCCTTTGACCGATCCGTCCTTCTCAGGGAATCTCTCTCTTTAGTGACTGAGGTCGATACAATAGTGACAACCCTTTGGACAGAAGCCTGACCCATGACTGCTCCTTCGGAACTTGAAACGGTGACTCCGCCCGATATCACTCAAGATGCTAGCCTCATTGATGAGGTGAGCCAAACCTCGTCAGAGCCAAAGACAGATGAAGACAATATCATTGACGACCTAGAGATGTCGTTGTTTGATCATCTAGAAGAATTGCGGCAGCGAATTTTTTATTCTCTAATCGCGATCGCCTTAGCGGTGGCGGGCTGCTTTGCCTTTGTGAAGCCGATCGTGCAGTTACTAGAAGTGCCCGCGCAGGGGGTAAAGTTTCTTCAACTTGCACCGGGGGAATATTTTTTCGTCTCGATCAAAGTAGCGGGCTATATGGGCTTGCTGCTGTCTGCTCCGTTTTTGCTCTATCAGATTATTGCTTTTGTAATTCCAGGGTTGACGCGGCGAGAAAAGCGGTTTTTGGCTCCGATCGTCTTAGGTTCCAGCGTCTTATTTGTCGGGGGCTTGTGGTTTTCGTATATTGCCCTGATCCCAGCAGCGCTGAACTTTTTCATCACCTACGGGCAAGACGTGGTGGAACAAGCGTGGTCTATCGATCGCTATTTTGAGTTTGTCTTGCTGCTAATGTTTAGCACCGGGTTGGCGTTTCAAATTCCGGTGGTGCAAGCCCTATTAGGGTTTTTAGGGATCGTTTCGTCTCAGACTATGCTGGCAGCATGGAAATATGTGCTGCTGGGGTCGGCGGTTTTGGGGGCTGTGATCACGCCTTCTACCGATCCGCTCACCCAAAGTCTGTTAGGAGGAGCCGTTCTCGCCCTTTATTTTGGCGGCGTTGGCATTGTGAAGGTGTTGGGTAAATAGAATTCTTGCGGGGGCACGGCAATGCCATGCCCTTACCACGAGACACTAAGGATCGTGAATTTATTAAGGTGCAACTTCTCGGACTCAACTAGAGTGTAGATAAGTTTGTTGATGACTCCGTTTGAGTCGGCTTGTGCCCCCTAGATCCCCCATTTTGGGGGACTTTGAAATCGGGAATTTTGGCTTAAAGTCCCCCATTCATGGGGGATTTAGGGGGCGAAGATCTCAGCCCTGACAAATCAAAAGATTTGATTACAAGATTGACAGGTTATTTAATCCACGATCCTAAGCGCCCACTTCTGAAGTCGATTTTGTTGAAACAGTAGCTTCTGCCAGTTCCTTCTCTTTTGCGAGTCTGCGCTTTTTGGCATAAAGCTGAATGATCGCTGCCATTGCCACGATCATTGCAAAGATTCCCCAAGCGGTGGCGCTGGTAGGCAAATTGTTCTTAAACACTGCTAGCATGACGACGATTATAAAAAACACCGTCGGCAACTCGTTAAACCAGCGAAACTGTTGCCCAGTCATTTTGCACTCATCGGCAGCGAGTCGCTTCATGATGATTTTGCAATAGTGGTGATAAACCAGCAAAACCGCGACACCAGCAAGTTTAGCGTGCAGCCAGGGTTCTTTGAGCACGTCTGGCTCAGTGGTGACCAGCCCGATCGCCATCGCAACTGTTAACAGCATCGCCGGAGTCATGATGATGCTATAAAGCCGCTTCTCCATGATCTGGTATTGATTTTTGAGAATGGTACGCGCTGGTTCTGATTGTTCGTAAGCTTCTGCGTGATAGACAAACAGCCGAGGCAAATAAAACATTCCAGCAAACCAGGAGACGATGCCAACCAGGTGAAAGGCTTTGAACCAGAGATATGCCATAAAAAAATCCTTCGAGATTTTGAATTACGAGACGAATCTGCTCAAGGAAATCGAGACAGATCTATCTACAATTTTCTGATATTGAGGCATCTTGAAAACTAGAATTACGATCGTAGCCTGTGGAAAACTCTAATTTACAGATGTCCTTGGCGCTCTGACCACTTTTTTTGCTAAAAACCAGTACATACATAGTTCTCAGCCGTAATCAATCAACTTTTGAGTTAGATTTCTCTTCTAAGAAAAATTTAAGCTGTCTCTGCTAAAAGGTGGTAAAGTATGGAGCAGTTGATCTCGGGCACCACGAGAGACTGAGGGTTTGAGCGCCTAAATTAAGAAAAACGCTGCACAGGCGAAAAGTTTTCCACAGATCAACGGCACCGATTCTGAGCGATCGATTGATCTGTGGAAAACTTTGAATGTTCTGTGGAAAAGATAGACGTTAGTTCTAAAATCTTTCTGGATCTGCAAACCATTAAATTAGTCTACCGTCGATCGCTGCTTTGCTTGCCCAATCAAAACCTGAATGCCTAAGCTAAACAGCCCGACAGCGGCTAACCCAAAAATTCCGGTGCCGAGAGCGCTTAACCCAACGACTAATGTTCTGACTGCAACGGCAATATTGATAGTGGTGACATTGTGATATTGCAAAGGTCTATTGGCGAAAGCGAGGGCGATCGATTGAGTCAGGTTGTATAGCACTAACGCAATTCCACCCGCCACGATCGCACCCAAGACACATTGGAGCGGGCTGGGCATTGCCTTAGATTGAGTCGTGGATTTAGCAGATTTAGGCGAAGATTCAGACATAGAAGAACGGATAAGGGATCAATAGCAAGGTGAACAGTCTCTGAGATTCTAAAAGTTCTAAATATACGCGATGTGCAACTAATTCGCCCTCCTCACGAAGTGGGGCGAAGCCCTCGCAACCCTTCTCCCCAAGGAGAAGGGCTTTCGGACAATTCTGGTTCCCTCTCCTTGGGGAGAGAGCTAGGGTGAGGGCAGTCTTAGCAAGCGTTTCAGGAAAGTCGCACATCGCCTAAATATTGTACTAATTGAAAGAGTTGAAACTTGGGCAGCCTACCAGCCTCCGTTTTCGCTGAAAAAGTAGAGCGTTAGTCCGTTTGGCTCTCGGACACAAAAGCTGCGATGCCCCCACTCCTGATCTTGCAATTCTTCCTGAATCAAGAACCCTTTCTCGATTACCCGATGATACAGTGATGCTACGTCTTCCACCTCGATCGCCATAAACGCGCCTTGTGGAGGACGATCATCCCAGAGGTGATCAGACTGTCCGTGCGGCAACGCCACTACTTCGATCACCCCGGAGGCTGCACTTACAAGCGTGCCGCGATCGTCAGGATTGCGATCCCATTCCTCTAAGATGGTTAGCCCTAACCCATCTCGATAAAATGCGACTGTCGCCTCATAATTTCGAGTGAAATAGCCGAACCGGAACTGGAATCTCTTCATTCGTTCCTCCAAGTTAACTCGTTGCTAACCTAACCCCAGATGGACAAAACCTCGTCACCCAGAGATCTAGATTGGGGTCAGCGATCGCCCCTCGCATTTGCTCTCTAATTTGCTCGGCGTGAGCTTGAGACTCGACCAAACCAAAAACCGTAGAGCCAGAACCCGACATCATCGTGCCCAATACACCCAAGCTTTGAAAGTGATCGCGGAGCTGCTGCACTTGCAGATATTCGGGCAACACGACGCGCTCAAGATCATTGTGGAGTAGTTTACCAATTTGAGCGAGATTTTGTTGGGCGATCGCCGCCATCATGCCTCTAGACTGCTGTTTTCGAGTCTCTATCTCGCTCGCACTTTTTGGATAGGTGTCACCAAACTGCTGTCGATAGGTTTGATAAGCCCAGGGAGTCGAAACTGGCAAATCGCGATATTTAGCTAACACAACATATATATTGTGAAGATCGGGCAGACCATCTAGTTGTTCTCCCCGTCCGGTTGCCAGCGATGTGCCGCCTGAGATGCAAAACGGGATGTCTGACCCTAGCGTTGCGCCTAACTCTTGTAGCTCAGAGTGGGTGAGTCCTAAATTCCACATTAAATCTAGACCGACCAGCACCGCCGCCGCGTTGCTAGAGCCACCTGCCAAGCCTGCGCCCAGAGGGATGCGCTTCTGAATGTTAATTTCGACTCCCCCAAACTTGGCAAAATAGTCTGGAAATTGCCGCACCATTAAATCGGCTGCTTTGTAAGCTAAATTTGTTTGATCTGACGGCACATCGGGATGATCGCACCGAACCTGAATCGTCTCCGTCCCGATCGGGCGCACGGTGACTAAATCAGCTAATTCAATGCTTTGCAGCACCATCACTAATTCGTGAAACCCATCGGGACGATCGCCCACGATTTGCAGATAGAGATTAATTTTTGCTGGAGCAACAAGAGAATAGGAACGCATAAATAAAAAGTTAGGGATCAGGGGTCAGGGTGAGTGACCCATTGCCGATCGCTTCTACAGTGTTGCTGAGTGCGACCCAATTGGCGACGCTGAGATCTTCGGCACGAGCTTGAGGATTGACTTTTAATTGTTCCAGAATCTGGGTCAGTTGATCGCCTTCGATCAAACTCTTCAAATTGTTTCGCAGCATTTTGCGCTTGCTAGAGAAACCGAGTCTAATCAGTATCTCCATCTGTCGCGGGTTGTGGGCTGGGTTTTCAACCAAACGTGGACGCAGACGAATCACCGCCGAGTCTACTTTGGGCGGTGGCTGAAAGGATTTGGCTGGGACATCACAAATAAACTGACAGTCTGCCAGATATTGAACCCGCACCGACAACGCGCCAAAATGGGTCGAGCCAGGATTGGCACACAGCCGCAGTGCCACTTCTTTTTGCACCAGTAGCACGATCGCGTCAAAAGGTTTGAGATTAGGGTTGCCGATCGTCCCTAGCAACTTTTCTAAAATTGGCCCAGTAATGTTGTAAGGAATATTGGCGACGACTTTTTTGGGATTCTGAAATGCCGGGGCAGGTTCTAAAAGTTCGTCAAGGTCGATCGCTAAAAAGTCTCCTTGCAGCAGCAGAAAATTTTCGACTTGACCCAATTTTTTAGCGAGAAGTTGACACAGATCGCGATCGATTTCAACAGCAACAACGGCTTCGGCTTGGGTCAATAATTGCCGCGTCAAAACGCCTGTACCGGGACCAATTTCTAGGACGCGATCGGACTTTGATAACTCTGCCGAACTGACAATCTTAGCCAATGCCTTTTCACTGCGGAGCCAATGTTGACCAAATTGCTTACGGGTTTTGGTCACAATTTTACGTGGGTAAACCAACTAACTGACCAGAACCCGGAATCACTGTGCCGATCGTGGATGCTTTAATCGTTTGAGACGCAAAAAATTCTAGGGTTTCTGCTGTGCGATCGGGCGGCACAATTACCACAAAGCCAATTCCCATATTAAACGTATTCAACATCTCGATCGGGCTAACGTTTCCTTGAGTGGCTAACCAGTTAAAGATGGGCAAAACGTCCCAACTGTTTGGATTTACTTCGACAGTCTGATCTTTTTGCAAACAGCGAGGCAAGTTTTCCGGCAGTCCGCCCCCGGTAATATGCGCCATGCTGTGAATCGGAATCTGGTGTTTGAGCGCAGCTAGAATTGGCTTAACGTAAATTTGGGTCGGAGTCAGCAAAACTTCACCGAGGCTTTTTCCTGCCAGAATTTCGGGACGATCGCTCCAGTCAAATCCGTGATCGCCAACAATTTTGCGAACCAAACTAAAGCCATTGCTGTGTACGCCAGAGCTAGGAAGCCCGATCGCCACATCTCCAACCTGCACCTGAGAGCCGTCTAAAATGAGGCTTTTTTCGACAATTCCCACACAAAAGCCTGCTAAATCATATTCGTCTGCTTGATAGAAACCTGGCATCTCAGCCGTTTCGCCACCCAGCAGCGCACATCCTGCTAGCTCACACCCTTGCACAATGCCCGACACCACCTCGGCGAGTTGTTCGGGTTGCAGATGTCCGGTTGCCAAATAATCTAAAAAGAACAGTGGCTCTGCCCCACAGGTCAGCACATCGTTGACGCACATGGCAACGAGATCAACGCCAACCGTGTCGTGACGATTTAACGTGTGAGCAAGTTTGAGCTTGGTGCCCACGCCATCAGTGCCCGACACCAAAACGGGTTCTCGATAGCCTGTCGGCAGTTGAAACAACCCGCTAAAGCCACCGATGCCGCCTAGCACTTCGGGGCGATAAGTGCGTTTAATCATGCTGCCGATGCGATCGACAAATGCTCGCCCTGCCTCAACGTCAACTCCCGCCTCTCGATAATCCATGAAATCAACGCCTCTGAATCCGCCCCAAATGCTGAGTGCTGCAACTTTGACCAACGCAAAATTACTGAATTTTTCTGGCGATGCAGACACAAGGCTTCAGCATACCCCACAAACACGATGAAGCTAGTGTGAAGTTTTTGTAAAGTTCCTAACCGCAGCAAATCTTAAAGCTTTCCTGAAACCGTTGCAGGATAAAGCTTTGAAGCCAAATACGCAGTGTGAAGTTAACATAAAGTTTCTTTGCATACTGATAGTACCCTGATCCCCTGGGCAAAAACTTCATGGTAGTCTGTTGCAGTTCTGTAACTTAGGAGTAAAAAAACGGAACGAGTATGAGTTGGTTAAAAGCATCCTTGCAACGTTGCAGTCTGCTGACCGAACTCAGGCTCGATGGAAAATGTCCTTCACACACGGAGATATGAATCAAAAACTTATTAGCGGTTTGACTGCGACCCTGTTGATCACCACCTTGTTAGGTTTCAACCAACGCAGTAACGCCGAATCATCCTCAGCGGTGAGCCAAGCTTCTGAGGCGGATCAAAACGCTTCTCCGCCGCGCCCGCATTCGCCGATAGGCGATGTTGTCAAAGTCGGTGAGCAACAGAGCCAAACCCCGTCCTCAGAGGACTCGATCGCCAAGATTCAAACCCACGAGCGCGCTGGACGCAAAGCCGCAACGCTCTATGTTCGCAATATCCCGGTTCTCACCTTTGTCGGTTCACAGTCAGCCTCCTCTAACGGCATAAAAATGGGAGCAACGCAGACTGATGAATCTTCTCAAATTGCCAAGCTCAAGTCTGGTTCTGTGAGTGCAGCAGCCGCACCTTCTTCAGATCAGCGTCAGAATTCTACCCATTCGCAGTCTGATCCGGTCACAAGAGCTACCGCGATCGCTGCCAAGCTCAATCAACTCTATCGCCAAGGGGTCGATGCAAAAGGCATCACCGTCAGATGGAAGCAAGCCCCCAACGGAAAAGGCGATCGCTACATCATCGAAGCTAATAAGACGACGATCGTGGCAGTCGATGCTGACACGATTTTGCCCGACACCACCAAAAACCCTGAGCAAGACGCGCTGCAAGTTACCAATCGTCTCCGTCGTCTGATCGGAGATGCCGCACCGCTTAAAGGAGTGCCTAACAAGCCAAACAGCGGAGGAGGACAGCAAATCTCTCTAGGGCCGATTAAACTCCGCATTAATGGTTGGGCATCTTGGTATGGCCCTGGATTTGATGGCAACGCCAGTGCGAGCGGGGAGACTTTCAATCAAAATGCGATGACAGCGGCTCATCGCTCTCTACCATTTGGGACACAGGTGCAAGTCACAAATTTGGATAACGGACGATCGGTGATTGTGCGAATCAACGATCGTGGGCCTTTTTCGGGCGGTCGCGTGATTGACCTTTCAACCGGAGCCGCCCGTGTTTTGGGAGTCATCCAAAGCGGAGTTGCCCCGGTGCGCCTAGAAGTGATGAGTTCTCGATAGTTCGTCTGGCAATAAACCCGTGGGGGCATAGCACACCGTGTCCCCACATCGATTAAAATTCTCTTAACCCAATTAAAGTCCGCTCGGCTTCTTGTTTTGTCAAGCCCTTGCTTTGAATCAAAACGCCAAAGTTGCCGAGTCCCATTGGGTTCATCAGTTGGTGAAGCGCGTCACGACGCAGAATGACCTGTTGAATGTCTTGAGCGTTTTTAGCATCACTTTGACTGAGCGCTGTCAGCCGATCGCCCAATCCCAACGCCATTAAAAATAACCCTTGCTGGGTAAATCCTAAAGTCTTTAAACCACAGCGATCGCCCTGCCGCTCTAGTGCGGTGAAATCAACATGAGCCGTGATATCTTGTTGACCCACATGAATATAGGGATTGTTGTGATGACTATGCTGGTAGTAACACTGCAAGGTTCCCTGCGATCGACGTGAATTGTAGTAGCGAGTCGCAGCATAGCCATAATCGATCGTTAAAATATATCCACGCTGAAGGCGATCGGACACTAAACCTAGCCAATCTAATGCCGCTAAATTAACCTCAGTCCGATAGCCATCTGAGTAGTTAGGCGAGAACAAATCAATTCCGTTTAGATCAAAATAGTCAGTCAATCTGGAAGTTGAGGGTTGATCAATCACCTCAGCAAATCCGTTCGGTTGGGCAGTGACGTAAATTTCTTGGAGTTTGCGATCGGTCAATGTCACCAAATGAACCGGAAAAGCATCGATCAATTCATTTGAGAAAACGCAACCTGTGATCGAATCAGCAGGAGTTTCGTCTAGCGATCGCCACTCAATCTTTACCCCTGATTGCCACGACTTTAATCGTTGCTGCTGCTCTGTTATCAAAGCGGCAGACTTCTCAACAATCACGTACTCTAAAGCTGCAAAACAATCAGGATGCTGACGTTGCAGACCGCTCAAAACATCTGTGGCTAATAGTCCTTGTCCGGCTCCTATTTCAACTAGCGTGAATGGCTGAGGCTGACCGAGAACTTGCCACATCTCGGCAAACTGTTCAGCCAATAGCTCACCAAAATCAACCGCTAAATGGGGCGAGGTGAGAAAGTCACCGTGCGCCCCAATTTTTCCGTGATTTGCAGCATAGTAGCCATAGTGTGGATGGTAAAGCGCCATCTCCATATACTCAGCAAATGAAATCCGACAGTCGGAACTGTGGAGAATTTGCTGAATAATCAGATTGGAGAGGTCAGATGTGCGATCGGGTAAATCGTTCACCATAAAAGCTAGCCTCTGTCTGACCTCTAAACCGTAACATTCGACTCGTCAGGATTGAATCAAGCGATCGCAGCCGGAATAACTTCTTTTTTAACCGTTTCAAACGCGACGATAAAATCAGTTTGGGGGCGGGTTTGCTTCAGCACCTTTACATAACAATCGGCATCAGTGCGACGACGAAAGCGAATAACTAACTGACGTTGAAGATCGGGCAGGGTTTGATAGACAGCCCAGGGAGTCAATTGCTCTTGGTAATTCATAGTTTTGTTGGGTGAAGAGTAATCGTTAATGAGATGAATGAAGTTGACAAACTCTAGTGCAGCGGTTTAAAACGCTCTGCCGGGTCAAAATGCTAGATGTAGCGTTACTGCTCTTTGCTTTCTACTAGTGATAGCGGTTAATCTTAAGATTGTCAACCCTTAATTCAAGCAAAATTTTAGTCGGAGATGAGGGTTGGAGGTTGAGACTTTTTGTAATGCAAGCTGCTTCGCCCAGTAGAGAGCGCTCTAGGCTCTTGGCACGAGCGAAACTCGCACGCCCTCACCTTAAAGGCTCAAAAAGCATAATCCATGAACTTAGATTTAGAGATAAGTATCCTGACTTAATTAAGAAGCGTACATTTGCACCAGTAACGAAGCACCTTATGCAAGTCAGAAAGAACTCTATAGAGGCACCTTTCAAGCACTGAGAGTTCACGAACAATAGAGTGTTTTCAGCGCAGTTACCTTTACCAACACTTTATACTACCCTAAAATGGCTCAAATTTATGAAGTCCTTTCTTTTTAAGGATTGCATTTTTTCAAGCCTTGTGTAGCAGATTGAAATAAATCGTCTTAAGGCGCGACTTATAGCGTTTGGATCTGACTTTGCAATTTCTCAAGAGTAAGTGAAAAGATCAGTGATTTTACGGATAGTGGCGAAATACACAGTTTAAACAGTTATTGATATCACTGAGCGCTATTGTGAACTTCATCCCTTTCTTAACGGTCTTCAGAGGATTCTTTGCCCTTTGGTATTGCTTAATTCTTTCGTTTCTCATAACTAGGCTGCGTCGATTCACTCAACATTCTGAGACAAAAAATAGGGATGCACCGAAGCACATCCCTGAAAGATCAAGAGAACTTTCAAGACATCTTTTAGCGATCGACCGATCCCATGATGATGTCGATGCTTCCTAAAATGGTGACGACATCTGCTACCTTCATGCCTTTTAGCAAATGAGGCAAGATTTGCACGTTGTTAAAGTCAGCCGCCCGAATTTTCCAGCGCCAAGGGAACGGGTTATCATCTCCCATGATAAAAATGCCTAATTCGCCCTTGCCGCTCTCGACTCTGACGTAGTGTTCGCCCTTAGGAATCTTAAACGTTGGCGCGATCTTCTTGCCGATAAACTGATAGTCAAAGCTGTTCCACTCAGATTTCGGACCTTCTGCCATGCGCTTGGCTTCTAAATTCTCAAACGGGCCGCCTGGTAGAGCGGCGATCGCTTGTCTGATAATCTTCACCGACTCGCGCATCTCCCGAATCCGCACAATGTAGCGGGCAAAGCAGTCGCCTGCCGTCTCCCACTGCACGTCCCAGTCAAAATCGTCGTAGCATTCGTAGTGGTCAACTTTTCGCAAGTCCCAATTAACGCCTGATGCTCGCAACATCGGTCCTGACAAGCCCCAGTTAATCGCTTCATCGCGCGTAATTGTGCCGACTGCCTCGACCCGCTTGCGGAAGATCGGGTTATCGGTGATCAGCCGCTCATATTCATCCACTTTGGGCATGAAGTAATCGCAGAAGTCTTCGCACTTGTCAATCCAACCATAAGGGAGGTCAGCCGCAACGCCACCAATGCGAAAATAGTTGTGGTTAATCATGCGATATCCACAAGCCGCTTCCCACAGGTCATAGATCAGCTCGCGTTCGCGGAAGATATAGAAGAACGGAGTTTGCGCTCCCACATCTGCCATGAAGGGCCCAAGCCACAGCAGATGGTTAGCAATGCGATTTAGCTCTAGCATGATGACGCGAATGTGGCTAGCCCGCTTAGGAACCGCGATTCCGGCTAGTTTTTCTGGCGCGTTGACTGTCACCGCTTCATTAAACATACCTGCGGCGTAGTCCCATCGACTCACGTAGGGCACAAACATAATGTTGGTGCGGTTTTCGGCGATTTTTTCCATGCCTCGGTGCAGATAGCCGATCACGGGTTCGCAGTCGATCACGTTTTCCCCGTCGAGGGTGACGATCAATCGCATCACTCCGTGCATTGAGGGATGGTGCGGACCCATATTGAGAACCATGGGTTCGGTTTTGGTTTCGAGCATTGCCATAGATGTTCAGCCTCTCCCTTACAGATCTTGAAACAGCCCTACTTCAGTCTCGAATAATAAGTCGAAAGCGTTTAATTAGCTGAATGTATATTGTTGCTCGCTTTTGTTGCGCCTCCTTAATTATAGAGATTGCTGGCTGTAAACGTTGACTGGAATAGATTTAGCTAACGATGAAATTTTTGCAGAAAATCAATAGAGCCAAGTCGATGTTGAACCAGACTGATGCTTCTAAGATGAGAATGACGATCGAGGTCAATGGCGAAGGATCTAAAGTTAACGGTGGGTGACGTGTTTGGATGGCTGAAATTATGACTTCTGTATCGGACAATTCTGATTTGGCGATCGCGCCTGAGTTTTTGCACATTCCAGTGCTGCATCGGGAGGTGATCGAAGGGTTGGCAATTCGTCCTCACGGTCAATATTTAGATGCAACGGTTGGCGGCGGAGGACATACGGCACTGATCTTAGCGGCAGCAGACGGGGTGCGTGTCACTGCCCTTGATCAGGATGATCAAGCGATCGCAGCGGCAACCCAAAAGCTAGCGGAATTTGGCGATCGCGTCGAATTCCAGCAAACTAATTTTGCCAATTTCGATCCCGGCGAAACGAGGTTTGATGGCGTTTTGGCAGATTTGGGCGTGAGTTCTGCTCAGTTTGATATTGCTGATCGCGGCTTTAGTTTTCGGCATGAAGCGCCGCTAGATATGCGAATGGATCGCAGTCAATCGCTCACTGCCGCCGAGATGATCAATCACTGGGATGAAACCAAACTCGCCAACATTTTCTACACCTATGGCGAAGAGAGGCTTTCACGACGCATTGCCCGACGCATTGTAGAGCGGCGACCGTTTCAGACCACAACCGAACTAGCAGAGACGATCGCGCATTCGGTGCCTCGTCAATATCGCTACGGACGAATTCACCCCGCAACTCGCGTCTTTCAGGCACTTCGCATCGCCGTTAATCAAGAACTCACCGTTTTAGAAACGTTTGTCAATCAGGCTCCGCAGTGGCTCAAGCCAGAAGGCAGAATTGTAATGATTAGCTTTCACAGTTTAGAAGATCGGATTGTCAAACACCGATTAAAAGAGTCGTCGTTGCTGCGAGTGTTGACTAAAAAACCGATCATTGCTCAAGAAGATGAGTTAGACGAGAACCCTAGAGCGCGATCAGCAAAACTCAGAATTGCAGAACGCCTGATGGAATAAATGATTTAAGGAGCAGCTAATAAAATTGAGGTTGTGATATTCGTAGCGATTGATATGGAACAGTATTTGAAAGTTAGTAAAGTTATCGATTGGCAGCATCCCAAAATTATGGAATGTGCTAAACAAATCGCATCGGGACATGAAACACCAGCGATTTAGGTAGCTCTCCTGAATTTACAATTTGAGCAATCTACTTCTGTCGAACTGACATTTGTTTGATAACGAAGGTTATTCTCAACTTCTACTTTGACAGAGAACAACGGGCAACTTAGAAGCGCTTTTTGACAATACATGACCCACGATCGTTGCCTCTACATACCCAGCGGCTCGAAGCGCTGTTAAACACGCATTTGCTCGATCGACATCAACACTAGCCAACAAACCGCCCGACGTTTGCGGGTCAAATAGTAGTGGATAGTCACGATGATTGCTAGCTTGAGCAATGTTTGCGATCGCTTGACTCGATCGCAAGTTTTGAGGATAGAGAGAACTAAAAATTCCCTGTCGAACTGTCTGTCGCGCGCCTTCTAAAATCGGTAGTGCGGAGAGATCAAGCTGAACTGACAGACCCGATGCATGAGTCATTTCAACCAAATGTCCGAGTAAGCCGAAGCCCGTGATGTCAGTGCAAGCGGTTGCGCCATGAGTCAGAAAACAGGTGGCAGCTTGTTGATTAGAGATCAGCATTGAGGCGATCGCGCCATCGATCCAGCTAGCTTTTGCCTGTCGCCGCATTTCGGCTGCAAACAGCGTTCCGGTGCCGATCGCTTTAGTCAAAATCAACACTTGTCCAGGTTGCATTCCACCTTTGCGAAGCAGTCGAGTCGGATCGGCGAAGCCATTACACGACAAGCCAAAGGCTAAGTCTGCACCCTCAACGGTGTGACCGCCGATCAAGACAGCACCTGCTTGTTGAAGTGCTTTGACTGCTCCAGAAAGTAGCTGATAGAGCGTTTCTTCTTGTTTAGCTTCTGTAGCGTAAGGAATGGTGGCGATCGCCAGCGCACTTTGCGCGGTTGCTCCCATTGCAAACACATCGCTCAAACTATGATGAGTGCTGATTTGACCAAACAAAAATGGGTCACTCAACAGAGCGGGGAAATAGTCGATCGTTTGCACCAACACTTTCCCAATCGGGACTTGCACCACGGCTGCATCGTCGGGCGCATCTAAGCCGATGAGAATATCTTGAGATTGAGCAATCGGCTGGTCTTGATGGATGCGTTGGAGCGATCTTTCCAGTGTATTGCCTCCGACTTTGGCACCGCATCCCAAGCATCGCATCAACGGCTGAATGGGATCTTTACTGGCGTTCTCGGTGTCCTGATCTGCTGACATTGATGGGAATTCGTGAAATTGGCGCATGAAGGTGCGATCGATGCTGTCTTTAATGCGCCATAAAAGTGCAGAATTCCAGCCCACTGCCCCATAAGAAGCGACAGCAGACTTGTCTCCGGTGCCAATTAAGCTGAGATAGTTTTTTTGCGGATGGTAGGGCTGCAACGGTTGATCGAGAATGATGGCTTGCAAATTCTTAAAGAGTGGCTTGCCCTGCCGGACTGCAAAAACCCCCGCTTTAGGACGAGCATGATTAACCATTGTGGCAATGTCTCCTGCCGCAAACACTTGCGGGTGAGAAATTGACTGCAACTCATTGTTGACGAGGATAAATCCTTGATCATCGGCGGCTAATCCTGCTTTGTTCAACCAATCAGGAGCCGACGCTTGCGTCACCCAAACTGTTGCATCACAAGGAGTCTCTAAGCCAGACTCACTAACGATCGCTCCTTTCTTAATCTCACAAATTGTCTCAGACAAGTGCAGATGAATTCCTCGCTGAGTCAGCAGCTTATAAAAGTGATGTCGCACCCAAACGTTGTGTTTGGGCATCAAGTCCGACCCACTGTGGAAGAGATGCAGCGTTAAGTGGTCGATCGGTTGTCCAGCCTTTTGCAAAATATTGTGCAAGCGATGCTGCATATTGAGGGCTAACTCAACGCCACCCGTTCCGCCGCCGACAATGCTAAGAGCTAATGGTTTTTCAGGGTTTTGCTTGAGCGAGTCGGTGAATCGATGCCACCACGACAACAAATGTTGAACGGGTTTTGCGGCAATGCTGTGCTCTGCTGCGCCTGTCACGATCGGCATCTTCGGCGTGCTGCCAATATCGATCGACACCCAATCAAACGCAACTGGCGGACGGTTTGCACATAACACTCGATTGTTCTCTAAATCTAATCCGATCGCGGTGTCAATAAAAATCTGAGCCTGAGCAAATTGACAGAGCGATCGCAAATTAATATGACAATCCTCATGGTCATAAAACCCAGCAATGTGTCCTGGCAGCATTCCTGAATAAGGCGTATCGGAGGCTTCGGTAATTAGCGTTAGTCGCACTCCGGGCAGTGGGTGCATCCCAAACATTCGGAGTGCGATCGCGTGGCTGTGTCCACCACCGATCAAGACGAGATCTTTAACTATGGGTTGGGGCGATCGCTTCATGTCTTAATTTTAGAGTGACGATCGTGAACTTTTCATGCTCTTTTCTCGACGCACGAAGCACGGGCAGTTTCGGAGCGATCGCTGACAGCTGTACTGAATCTGCAATTTGCGGAAAGATTTCGCCTATTCATCCAAATGAGCATACTGTGCAGAAAGAAGTTTGACCGCTAGACCTTAGCGGGAACGGAGCGGGAGGTTATCTATGAAGTGC
>JAYVFW010000640.1:0-6811 GCA_043772715.1 Phormidesmis sp.
AGTTTAACAATCAACTTCGACAATTACAGCGTCAAGAACAAGTTGAAGAAGAAGCCGTTCGACGAGTCTTGACAGAACAGGTTTCTGCGGTCAAAGACGACTTAGAAAGACTGCTCGTGATCTGCACCACGCTAGATCTGGCAACGGCTCGCTCCCGCTATAGCCTTTGGTTAGAAGCCAATCCGCCTCGATTTATCAACTATGTGGCTGGCGAAAATGCTGCTCCTGAAGTCGTGACGCTGCGTCAACTTCGCCACCCGCTTTTGGTTTGGCAACAGCGGCACGAACAGGGGCGATCAGTCGTTCCGATCGATTTGTTCATTCAGCCTCAGATTAAAGTTGTGGCGATTACAGGCCCTAACACCGGAGGAAAAACCGTCACGCTCAAGACTTTCGGATTAGCGATTTTAATGGCAAAAGTCGGACTGTTTATTCCGGCTCGTGAACCTGTAGAGCTGCCTTGGTTTGATCAAGTTCTTGCCGATATTGGTGATGAACAATCCTTAGAGCAAAGTCTCTCAACGTTTTCAGGACATATTCGACGAATTAGCCGCATTTTGAATGCGCTGGCAGTAGATGAATCGGTGAACTCAGAGAATTCTTCTGATCGGATCGTTTCTAATTCTCTCGTTTTATTAGATGAAGTTGGAGCCGGAACTGATCCCACGGAAGGCACTGCCTTGGCGATCGCGCTGCTCAAATATCTCGCTGACCACACGGCATTAACGATCGCCACGACTCACTTCGGCGAACTTAAAGCGCTGAAATATGAAGACGATCGCTTTGAGAATGCCTCGGTTGAGTTTGATGATGTCTCTTTGTCTCCTACATACCGCTTGCTGTGGGGCATTCCGGGACGATCGAATGCGCTGACGATCGCGCGTCGCCTCGGACTTAAAGAAGAGATCATTCAACACGCTCAAGACCAGGTGGGCGGTGCTTCTGAAGATGTCAACCAGGTGATTGCAGGATTAGAATCTCAACGGCGACGGCAGGAAACCAAAGCCCAAGAAGCCGCAAAAATTCTGGAGAGTGCCGAACAACTTTATCGGCAAGTCTCCGACAAAGCCACCAATCTCCAAGAACGAGAGCGATCGCTGCAACAGGCGCAAGAAAAAGCCGTTCAGGAGGCGATCGTCGAAGCAAAGTCTGAAATCGCGAAGGTTATTCGCCAACTGCAAAAAGGCAACGTGACGGCTCAAGATGCCCAACAAGCTACTGATGCTTTAAACCGCATTGCTGAAAAACAGCTTCCTTCTCGTCAACCCGCTAAACCTAAACCAGGGTTCCGTCCGCAGGTGGGCGATAAAGTCCGCATTCCTCGATTGGGGCAAACCGCCGAAGTGATCAGTGTTTCAGACGACGAAGAATTGGTTGTGCGATTTGGCTTAATGAAGATGACAGTTCCCCTACGGGATGTCGAGTCTTTGACGGGCGAAAAACCTGCCAAGCGAGAAGAGCGCAAATCCGACGATCGTAAATCTGAAGAAAAAACTCCGCCACCTCCTGCTCCAGCGATTCGCACGTCTCGCAACACCATTGATATTCGCGGCAATCGGGTTGCCGATGCTGAAATTTTGCTCGATCGGGCGATTTCCGAAGTCGGTGGAGCGATTTGGATTATCCACGGTCATGGCACAGGCAAACTGCGGCAGGGCGTTCATGCATTTTTGCAGCAACATCCGCGCATTCAGCGATTTGAATTAGCTCCTCCCGAAGACGGTGGATCTGGGGTGACGATCGCCTATCCCATCTAGTAAAGTTCTACAGGAATCTCGACTCAACAGGTTTACGGATATGTCTGGACGCTCAAACTTTAGCTTCCAATGATTTGAGAAATTCGGTATTAACGCCTGACTCACGGGTCAGCGCGATTTTGCCTGTGCGAGCGATTTCACGAATTCCAAACTTATTCAGCACTTGAACGATCGCGACCATCTTACCTGGATCGCCCACCACTTCCAGCGTTAGTGAGTCTTCTGACACATCGACGACTCGGGCGCGAAAAATTTGAGAGAGTTCGACAATTTCTGATCGACTCGTGCTTCCGGCGTTCACTTTCAGCAACATCAACTCCCGCTCTACACAAGGAACTTCGGTAATGTCTTGCACCTTGATCACATTAATCAGCTTGTAGAGCTGTTTGGTTAACTGCTCAATGGTGCGATCGTCTCCTGGCACCACCATTGTGATTCGCGAAACGCCCATCTGCTCGGCTGGACCCACCGCCAGACTTTCGATATTAAACCCTCGACGGGCAAACAAGCCCGCAATCCGAGTCAAAACTCCGGCTTCGTCTTCAACCAGAACAGAAAGGGTGTGCTTCATCGCCGTGTTGGTCAATAGAAAAATCAAGTTTTCCTATTCTATCGTGCAATTTCGAGAATACTACTGTGTTTGCCCAAACAGCTTTATATCCTCTCGATCGAGTATTATTCTCGCTGTAGGTAGATGCGCTGTGGTGCGCTAGCCATTCTAATTAGACTGTGTAAATTTTATGTGGAGCAAAGGCTTTTATGGGTTGGTTAAAAAGACTGTTTGGGCAAGAAAAACCCCAAGATCCTCAGCAAGCAATTAGTGGGCAACCAGTGGCTCAAGCTCCAATGGATGCCTCTGCGGGTGCCCCGGCTGCTGAAGCAATTCCTCCTGAAAGAGTGGGCTTAAATGGCGAATATGACCAAAGTGGGTTGGCGAAACGAGTCGCTCTGGCGTTCGATCAAGATTCTGAAGTTGCTGACATGGATCACGTTTACGTGGCTCAAACGGGCACCACTGTAGTGCTTAAAGGTAAAGCACCTAGCCAAGAAATCGTCAATAAGCTGGTTAAAATTGCCAACAATGTCAATGGCGCATCGGCAGTTGATGCCGATCAGGTTGAGATCGGCTAATTCACTAAGCTTTTCTAATCTCAATGTGATGTAGCTTGTGCAAACGGGCTACATCTTTTGATCTACTCTACTGTACTGAACATAGGGTATCGAGCCGATGCCAGTCGCTGGTAGTGCTAAACGGGTAAGGTTGGCTGGAATCAGCTTCTAGGCTGAAGTTCGCTGCTTGCCGCCATGTGGAACAATTTAAGTATTTGCCCACAACAAGAGGCTACGATGTCGATTTCCCGTTGCCGTCTTGGCTATGTAGCTGCAAATTTATGAAAAGAGCCAAGATACTTCAGGTCTGCAAGATTAGCCATACCCTCAGAAGACTTTGTGTGCAGGAAGTTGTACCTATCCTTACCCGTTTAGCACCACCCAGTCGCTTAAACTCGAAACTGAAAGGTTGGCGCGATTGCGGTCGGTGAGCCACCTGCTACGGACGGCTTATCACCCACAGCTCTCGCTACTTCTATGCCGTTTTGTTCTAAAATCACGACCGGGTCAGAGCCACCGTTGACTTCGATTCGCTTGACCAAAATTTGCCCGTTTGAGAGCCGTTGACCTGCTCTAACATAGCGGCTCGTTGCTTCATTCGGCGCTTTGACGATCGCTTGTGGAACACCTCCCACTACCACAACACCTGAAACTTCTACGGCTCTCGCTAGAGTCGGTTCTGGAAGAGGCGGTAGGGCAGCAATGGTTGGCGTAGACGGTTTAGACGCAACGGAGGGAGTAGACGATCGAGAAATCTGTCTTCGAGAACCCGATCTTTGAGCGGAGGAAGTAGACGATCGAGAACCCGATCTACCAGAACCGACTGATTGAGGAACCTGGCTAGAACTCGGAGATTGTGGCAGGCTTGCGGTTTGATTTCCTGTTCCTGACCCGGATGTGACATCTCCTACGGGTACACCAGAGGTTCCCGCAGGGGTCTTGAAGGTGATCAGTGGAGCCAGACTTGCAAAGGGATCATTCTGATTTTTCTTGACGTTGATCCCAGCTTGAACTTGACGGGCGCGCTCATCGGGATCGGTTGATTGCAGCAGACCTGGAATTCGCGGGTTTGATAGATTTACTTTCTTGTCACCAGACTTTTCAGAAACCAAAGGTCTTGAGAAAGGCTGCACCGCTACTGGAGACGGACTTGGAGAATTATTTGCTTGCTCTGAGGCGCAACCGCCGACCAACACAGAAAACGCTCCTACAAAGGCAATCAAAGACTTCTTCTGCATTTCCTCTCCTCAAGAATTCCGCACCAAAGTGTTTCCAGCTCTGCCTGTTAGATAAAATTAAGTCAATCGCATCTACAAATGATTTGTACTTCTACAAAATTCTTAATTTCAACTTTAGCGGGAGAACCTTTGAATATCCCTAGTATGCCCTAAACTTTTGGAGATCGATCCACTTTGTTTCGCCCGAATAAAGCTGTTCGCTCAAAAGAATCGAAACAGCTGCTGATGAAATGCTCTCTAGTCTTCGAGTCCTATCATCAATTTTTGAAGTGATTCCAAGCCTTTTTTCACACGACGAGAGACGGTGACCGCACTGATACCCATGCGTTCTGCCGTTTCTTTTTGAGTCAAATCATGTAAAAAGACAAACTCTAGAACTTGTCTGGTTCTCATTTCTAGTTGAACCAGCGCCTGCTGCAAACGAATTTGATCTTCTTGAGCAAGTTGAAAGCTTCGATATTGATGATCAGGTACCAAATCGCCGATCGTCGCGTTGCCGTTGTCTTCATCTCGAATCGGCGCATCTAAACTCAAAAGTGCCCGGTTTTGACAGGCTACTTTGATTTCTTGCCACTCGCTCAAAGAAATTTCTAAGACGGCTGCCACTTCTGCATCAGTGGGATTGCGATGCAGGGTGGCTTGCAGGTCGCGAACCACCCAAACTGACTGCCGCTGAAGCGCTTGCCACCGTCGCGGAATCCGCATTGAGGGGCTTTTATCGCGCAAATAATGCTGAATTTCGCCTCGAATGTAGGGGATCGCAAATGAGCTAAAGGCATGACCTTTAGACATATCAAATCGCTCGATCGACCGGATTAGACCAATGCAACCGACTTGCAGTAAGTCTTCATAACTCTCGGTGCATTGGTTGATCCAATGATGGGCTTCTTTTCTAACCAGTCCAAAATTTAGCTCGACAAGCTGATTGCGGGTTTGTGAAGAAGGAGACTTCTGATATTCCCGCAAAAGTTGCAAGCTTTCACTCCTCAGTTCATTGGCGATGAGAGTTGACATGACGAAGTTCAGTTGGTAGAGCGGGTCAATAAATACGCCAGACTCAGTTCGCAGGGTTTCAAACTGCTGTCATCGTTAACACCACTTTCAGAAGGCTACAGGAATTTAGAAGCGTTGAAAAGACCTAGCTCAATGAGTCATAAACCTTTTACTTCTCTTTTTAGCAGACGATCGTTGCCTGCTGATTCCCTGATACTTACTTTCTAAAGTGATGAGTTAAACCTATTCTTTGTGCCTAATTGCTTGCTAGGGCATTTCTACTGAATCTAGTTTTTTAGTTTCCTTCTTACTAAGGTCAAGTTTGTTATGTCTGATTGATAATTTTTCTTTGGAAATACGAAGTGATTTTTTTGACTAATAAAAAGTTCCCTAAAAAAGTTGCCTGCAATAAAAAAGGGGCTATGCCCCTCAAAATTATCGATTTTAAAGCTGGGTCAGAATTAAGAACTTCATAAAAGCTTTATAAAAACTGACCCATTGAATTATGCGTTAGGTGCAACTCGTGCGTAGAAAAGCCCACGAATTTTGACCTCACTCGGTTCGCGAGAACCCATGTCTGTATCAGAAGGCTGCAAACTCTCAAAAGTTCCGGCAATTTCGCCCGTCGCGCTGTCAATTTTGGCAACACTGAGAGCAATTTTGCCTTTGTCTAGCTGGAATTGCTTGACGTTTTCCTTTCGCAGTTCTTCACTATCTGCCTGACCTGGCAAACCAACCGCGTTATCGTAACCCGTAGTTAAACCGCGACCTTTGGGATCTAAAAAGTTAGAAGTCCGGTAGGACGGAACGCGAAACTCACCGACTAAATCAGTAGATGTACTCACGCTGTTCTGCCCCGGTTGGCTGTTGGCAACGAGACCCTTAATGGTGAATAGAAAAGGCACCCGTTCGCCACCAGGAAGCTGGACGGTGGTTGCTTGAAAGTCAAGACCGTCTTCTTCTTTAAAGGTCAGGCTACCATCTGCATTTGCAGTCAGAGAGCCTGAAACAGCATCGATCGAAGATGTATAGCGAGTCATGAGCTTAGTGGGCACAAACTCGGCTTCCTTGCGTTTGTTGGTCGGCTCTTCCTTGACAAAGAAGGCAGTCGGCTGCAAGCAAAGGCTGTTGATAGAGTAGGATTTGCCGTTTTCGAGAGGGATGATTCCACGAGACGTTTCTTCAAGCTCAGGGCAACTGTTAGCTAAACCAGTTCCTACAATTTGGTCATAATTCAAGGCTTCAGTGCTGCTGGCCGGAGCCTCACTGCAAGCGGTTAACACACTCATGCATAGTGCCAAAAGTGTGACGATTAAAGCGCGATACCTCATGTCAACCTCAAAGTCAATGTAAAAAATCCTGCCAACGCAATCCAAGTTGACGGCTGTAGAAGGTTGCTCTGAGAGCTGACTGCCACAACGGTCAAGAAAACGCGCTGAACTGCTGCCACGTCAAATCGAAATTTCTATAATTTCTGGAGTGGTTCGGGCGGAACCTCTCAGAGTATTTTACAGACTTTAGTTAACTTTTTAAGAATCCTCTAACGGATAGATCTTTTATTAGGTCAAGAGTTACCGAATCTGAACTGATTGAGGAGTGCGATTGGGCAACTGAAATGACATCCCCTGATTAAGCTGTTAAGAGTGAGTATGCTTAACCAGGCAGACGTGTGGAGTTTCGAGGGGTAGGATTTGGATGGGTAGTGATGTGAAT
>JAYVFW010000641.1:0-6737 GCA_043772715.1 Phormidesmis sp.
CGCTTGGTTTACAGAATTTGATGCCGAAATTTGGGATCGACAGTTTGAGGCAGATGTGAAAGCAGGTCGGTTAGACGCACTTGCACAGAAAGCACTCAAAGACCTGCGTGAAGGGCATTGTATTGATCTGTGAGACATCGAGCGACTCCAGATTTTTGGTATCACTACCGTCAGTTACCAAACGAAATTCAAGACCTAGCTGACAAGGCTTATGAACTGCTTCAGCAGAATCCTCGTTACCCATCGCTGCATCTCAAAAAGGTAGGTCAGTATTAGTCGGTGCGAGTTGGAGCGCGTTACCGAGCAGTCGCCGTAGCTGAGGGAGGAGACTTCGCATGGTTTTGGATTGGTTCACACGCAGAATACGATCGGTTGCTGGGGCGTGAGTAGTGACATAGCAAAAAAAATAGTTTGAGCAGAAAGCAAGTGTATTAGAATGCTGAAGCCTAAATCTAATTTCCATTAATTAGGTCAATTTGGTGATGATGCTTTGATATTGAATGCTTTCTCAATCATTTTTCTTATGCAAACAAAATCGCTGAGTAGAAATCTTATAGGCACTTTCCGAAACTTGAATCGTGATCTTTGCGTCTTCGAGATTCGAGGGTGCATAAAATTTCTGTGATTTTTGCAGATTTTCCAGAAAGGTGTGATTCGTCTGAGAATACTGAAAGGCAAAAACTGCATCATCGACATCTTCAAAGGCTTTGCTAGCTTTATGGGCAAAGATTGTCTTTGAGCAATCTTCCTCAGTGAGGGGAATGCTCTACGGTACTCAGTTAGTCAGACGACAATGTTTAGATTTTAGGCAGAGTCAAGGTGTTATCTAACTAAGCCTTATATTTGCTTGAAAATGTGACCGATCGCAGGAATTTAAACCTTAAATTCAGATGATTTTTGATTCGTCAACCCCTTCAGAGATGCGAGGCGTACCAGGAGAAATTGCTTTGAAACGCAACGGATTATTGTCTCGATTAGTTGAAAGAAAGCCAGAAAAAGTAGATAAAAAAGTCGTGAAAGGAGCGGCTAATTTCTTCTTTTTTCTGTTACCTTTTGCCCTTTTTCTGATTACATTGCCTGCTCAAGCAGCCAGACTGCAATTTTGGCGGTTTGATGCCAGCCAAAACCGTTTAGAGTTTACGACTGATCAAGGGGTGCAACCCAGAGCGCAACTGATTGCCAACCCAACTCGATTGGTGATTGACCTGCCAGGAATTCGGCTCGGTCGCCCTGCGGTGACGCAACCGGGCAACGGCAGCTCGATTCAATCGCTGCGGGTGGGGCAGTTTGACAAAGACACGACCCGCATCGTCGTCGAGTTAGCACCGGGCTATACAATCGACCCCAGCCAAGTGCGGTTTCGGGGCGCGTCTTCGCAAAACTGGACGGTGCAGCTTCCGACTCCTCAGTTGACCTCGACACCGACCTCTGGCAATCCGTCGTCGTTGCCTCCGATCGCAGCGACCAATCCAGGCACGGAGATCGGGACGACGCAAGTTCAAAGCATTCAGCCGACCCCGGACGGATTTTTTATTCGCACGAGTGGCGGTCAGCCCCAAATTCGAGTCCAGCGCACGGGCGATCGTCGTCAGACGCTGATCGATCTCTATGGAGCCTCGATCTCGCCAAACCTCTCGTCTCGTGATCTTCTCGTCAACCGCAACGGCGTTAGTCGGGTGCAGGTGACGCAACTGCAATCGTCTCCGTCGGTGGTGCGCTTAACGCTGTTGATGTCGTCGCCCAGCAGTGGTGACTGGCAGGCAAGCGTCAGCGGCTCAAACGGGATTGTCTTGCTGCCTCAAATGGGTGGAACGGCAACGAATCCAGGGAGTTCTCAGCCGCCTAGCACTGGGTTGCCTAGCACTGGGTTAGCAACCGTTCGGTCAGTTGAGTTAGATGAAGGCAGTCGGCAGCTATTGATTCGCTCCGATCGCCCAATTCGCTACACGGCTGGTTGGGATCGAGCATCCGGCGCTTATCGAATTACGATTCCTTCAGCGCAGTTAGACCGATCGGTGCAAGGGCCACGACTCACTGCCAGCAGCCCTTTGCTACAAGTCCGGTTGCGGCAAGAGACTTCGAGTACGGTAGCAATTTTGCTCTCGCCAGCATCAGGGACGCAAATTGGGGAGATCAATCAACCCAGTCAGCAGCTTCTCGCCTTGCAACTGCGGCGATCGTCCCTGTTCCCGGTGCCGCCTGCGTCGGGTAGTGTTCCTGGATCTAGCATTCCGGTGCCGCCTGCGACGAATGTGCCGCCCATCTCCCTGCCGCGCGTTCCCAATGGCAAAATTGTGGTCGTCATCGATCCTGGACACGGCGGCCCTGACCCCGGAGCGATCGGCATCAGCGGGCTGCAAGAGAAAGAAATCGTCATGGATATCAGTCGCCAGGTGGCTGCCGCTTTAGAGCAACAGGGTGTGCAAGCGGTGCTGACTCGCACTACCAACAATGTAGATGTCGATTTAGAACCTCGCGTCAGCCTTGCAGAACGCATCAACGCTACGCTGTTTGTCAGCATTCACGCCAACTCGATTAGCCTCAGCCGTCCAGATATTAGTGGCTTAGAAACCTACTATTACCAGAGTGGGGCAGGTTTGGCGCGATCGATTCACAACAGCGTTTTGCAGGGAACCGGAGTTCAGGATCGGGGCGTGCGGACGGCACGATTTTATGTGTTGAGAAAGACCTCAATGCCATCGGTGTTGGTCGAAGTCGGGTTTGTGACGGGGCGAGATGATGCCTCTAAACTCTCAACGTCTGCTTATCGCAAACAGATGGCAGACTCGATCGCACGCGGAATTTTGCAGTACATTCGATAACAGTCTGAACCAGATGGGGATTGAGTCGATCGGCGTTAGCTATTTCGGTGAGAATCCCCACACCATACGCTTCGTTGGTGTGGGATGAGAGCTGGGGTTATTTGATCGCCGTCTTGTTTGTGGTCTTCACGAAGCTGGAGAACCAGCAAGACAGGCGATCAATAACCCTGGCTCCTACAACCGAAGCGATAGTTTTGATATACTTGCTGGCAAAGCAGCATAAACGTCGCAACGATTGCAAAAACCAAGCAATCAAGATCGTGAAAACCAAGCGGTCAAAGCGGCTAGTCATGATTGTTCTAGAATTTGGGTCTTGGGAACCAGGACTCCTGCCCTTGGAGGGAATGTAAGACCAACGGAATTACGGAGTTCTAGAGGCGATTCCCGATAAATTGGGAAGCCCACACTGTAACGAAGGTCAGTGTGTGGTAATTCGCCCATTAAACTAAGAACCATCTAGACATTTCCCCCAGTTGGGGTTTAAAGTCTGCGGCAGTGTGTGTGTGAGGAGTCAGCATTTATCTATGAAAAGTCAAGCATCCGATTTTGGGCGGCGGACTGAGTTTCTGCTCGATCGGCTACCGTCAAGTCAAGCCCCCATCGGCGTTTTTGATAGCGGCGTTGGGGGGTTAACGGTTTTAAGGGAGCTTTATCGCCAATTGCCCCATGAGTCCATTCTCTATTTTGGAGACACGGCTCGGTTGCCCTACGGAACTAAGTCTCGCAGCGAAATTTTGCAATATGTGCGGGAGATTTTGACTTGGATGGTGCAGCGCGGAGTCAAGATGGTGATTATGGCGTGTAACACCAGTTCGGCGTTGGCGATCGAGACAGTGCGATCGGAGTTTCCTGACTTGCCCATTTTGGGTGTGATTTTGCCGGGGGCACGAGCCGCTGTACAGGTTGGCAAGCGCATCGGCGTAATTTCGACCCCGGCGACCGCAGCCAGTCACGCCTATCGAGACGCAATTTTAGAAGTTGACCCCACGGCAGAGGTTTGGCAGATTGGCTGTCCTGAGTTTGTGCCGATCGTGGAGGCAAACCGCATTAACGAACCCTATACCTATCAGGTGGCGCAGGAATATTTAGAGCCTTTGCTTGAGCAGGAAATCGACACGCTCATCTACGGCTGCACCCATTATCCCCATCTTGCCCCCGTGTTAAAGTCGCTGCTGCCGCGATCGGTGCAACTGATCGATCCGGCAGTTCACGTTGTGAAATCGGCATCTCAAGAGCTTGATTTGTTAGGGCTAAAGCAAGTCCGATCGCCCCGACCGACCGAGTTTTGGGTGAGTAGCAACCCTCAACCATTTATCGAAATTTCGCGACAATGGTTAGGTTGCACGCCTCTGGTTGAGCAAATGACTTTGCCGTCTGTGATCTGGCAATCGCTCTCAGTAGAGTCAGAATCGACTTCTCTTTGAGAATCTGATCAAGATCGGGTGTTCAAATTTCTGGCGTGATTTGTATTACACCCGATCGAGCAATTCTTTTAGAAAATAGCAGATAATGCTCAGATTTGTTTTCCTTTAAGTTGCTGTTTCAATGTCCTTAGAATCTTTTCAAAATCATGTCCTGATGATCGAAGACGATCAGGGACGACGGGAGTTAAGGCTAGAAGCAGTCACTTACTCGATCGGTCGCGATCCTAAGTGCGATATTCGGCTAGCCTCTCAATTTGTGTCTCGTCGTCATGCGACGCTGTTGCAGTTGCCTAACGATGATGGCACTCACTATTATCGGATTGTAGATGGCACCCTCAGAGGTAATCCAAGCGCCAATGGGCTACTAATTAATAGCCGAAAGCTAAGAACCTATGATTTGCAAAATGGGGACGAAATAATTTTTGGTCCACAAGTGCGTGCGATCTACTATTTGCTTGAAGGGGGTACGGTCATCCCTGTTTCTGATGACCTTGACACGGTGATCGGCAATGATTCACCCGATGATGGACTGTCGTCTGCAAATGTTTCTTAACGTCAGTTCGACAAGTTTTTTTGCTTCGTTTAGAGCGGCTTCTGCTCCCTAAATCCCCCATTTTGGGGGACTTTGAAACTGGAGTTTTGGCTCAAAGTCCTCCACGAGTGGAGAATTTAGGGAGCTACCCGACTTCACAATCGAAGCGAACCGCTTCTGTCGAGCTGACGTTTTCTTAGGATCGTGGATTGCGTAGAGGCATAGCACTGCCGTGCCCATTATCTTTGCGAGTAACCGAGCGGTTTAATCCACAATCCTAGATAGCTAAACTTTTACAAAGCAAGCGATCGCAATCTCTATTTTGTCTTTGACAAATCCAGGTTAATGAAGGGTAATGCACCATCGCCGCCCATCACCTGCGGGAATTTGCCGTCCCATTTGTCGATCGCTTGCTTTTGCAATAATTCTGTGGTTAATGTCTCTCGCAGCAATCGTTGCGCTTCTGCTTGTCCCTTAGCGCGATTTACGTTTGCCTCGGCTTCTTGTTCAGCTTCTTGAGCGATATAGACGGCTCGTTGCGCTCGCTGCTCGGCAATTTGTTTTTCTTCAACCGCTTTTGAAAACTCCGTCGAAAAGGTTAAATCGACGACGCTGGTATCGAGAATAATAATGCCGTATTTTGCCAAACGTTCGCTCAAGGCGATATCAAAATCATGTTTGAGTTCATCTCGCTTGGTGATCGCTTCTTCTACAGTGCGGCGAGCGGCGGCGATCTTAAACGACTCTTGAGTTTGCGGGGCAATAATCTTTGAGACGATATTCTGCAACGAGCCTTGAGTGCGACGAATCACCACTACTTGACTGGCATCCAGCCGAAAGTTGATCGCAAAACTCGCAGTTAGCTGCTGCAAATCTTTAGTCGAACTCTGTGCCGGAACTTCAAACTTTTGCACCGTCAAATCATAAAAATCAACCGTTGAAACGAGCGGCGGCTTGAGGTGAACGCCTTCTAGCAGCACACCCTCTTGGGCTTTGCCCAACACACTCAGAACGGCTGCCTCTCCGGGAGTGATAATCACGATCGCATTAATGCTAAGAAGGGCAATGATGCTCACTAAAGCTAACGCTAATGAAGCCCGCCAATCGAGACTCTTATTATTCACGGTGTCTTGGGTTCTGGATGTTACGCTCTCTCCACACTACCTTAGAGAGTTTCGCGATCGTTGAGCCGAAAAAATTCCTGAAGACCTTGCGGCTTTCAGGAAGTCTAGAAGTTCAACGGGACTGGCGGGACTCGAACCCTCGACCTACCGCTTCAGATTTGTGTGAGTTTCCCCACTCTCTGGACTATACCTTCACCGTGGGCAATGCAGCCTGTAGGTGGTGACCGTCTAGTCTCTACACCTTCCTAAATCAATGCTTGCCTTGCGGTCTGCAACTAAATCTAGGCTTGGCTCGGTATTGCCATGAAGGGCAAACGGGGCGTTTAACCACAATTTGCTGACTTTTTAGAGTTCACCGACTTTGATCACATTCACAGATAGAGTTTCCTCTAAAGTGCCCGGTCATTCAGGAGGCGGTCGCTCTATCCATCTGAGCTACAGCCCCAAAGTTAAGCGCATTATAACAGTCAGGCAGAAAGAAGGGGAGCGATCGCTGCATTAAAAGCTATACCAATTTGATTTAGGCGATGTAGAAACCTGACAAATCGTGATCGTTCTCAGATCCCAATATGAGTGCCGCTGTGATGTAATCTAAAAATTTGTGACCTGAGCAAACGAATCGGGAGCCGCGAATGGATGTCAGCCTAGTCGTATCTAACCTTTTGAATCCGCCTATTTTATTCTTCTTTTTGGGAATGTTGGCGGTTCTCGTCAAATCTGATCTCGAAATTCCATCGCCGATTCCCAAGTTATTTTCGTTATATTTGCTGATCGCGATCGGATTTAGGGGCGGTTCAGAATTGGTTAAGAGCGGCATTACTCAGGATGTCTTCTT
>JAYVFW010000642.1:0-6728 GCA_043772715.1 Phormidesmis sp.
TTTGCATAGCGCCAACCTGAGTGATGTAAACCTAAATGGCGTGAATCTTAGCAAGGCTAACCTGAGTGGAGTAGACTTTACTCGAACCCAGGCACTTGCAACTAATTTCACAAGTGCGACATTGACCGGAGCCTGTCTAGAAGACTGGAACATCAATAGTAAAACCAATCTGGATGGCGTGATTTGTGAGTATGTCTATTTGAAACAGAGACAGCAAGAACGTCGTCCTAGTAGCGGTAGTTTCAAATCTGGAGAGTTCACTGCTCTATTTCAAAAAGCCCTCGAAACCGTTGACCTCATCTTTGCTGATGGGATTGACTGGAAAGCCTTTTTCACCTCATTTCAGGAATTAAAGGCTGAGTACGGAGATGATGACCTTTCTATCCAAGCGATCGAGAAGAAAAGCGGTGGTGCATTCATCATTCGTTTAGAAGTGCTAGCAGGAGCGGATAAGGTTGCGATTGAAAGTCGCTTCAAAGAGGGTTATGAAATGCGCCTCCAATTTCAAGAGGAACTACATCGAGAAAAATTGCAAGCAAAAGATGGACAAATTTTGGTATGCCGAGAACAATTGGAATTCCAACGACAAAACGACACGAGTCTAATGGAGATTATGAAAACAATGGCTGAGAAAGATAATCAAACTACGATTCATGCAACAAATGTTGGATTCATCAACAGTGGAAGCGGCACGGTCTCCAAATTTACTCAGAACATCGGTAACAACCTTGACGACATCACCAAACTGATCAACACTCTCCGCGAAACCGCACAAGCTTTTCCAGAAGCGCAACGCGAAGAAACGTTAGGACATCTAGGGGATTTAGAGGACGATCTCAAGCAACCGAACGATCGCACTCCTCGCCGCATCAAAGCAACTCTCGCTGCCTTACTTGCGATCGCTGGTATAGTTGCCGCCTCAACAGACTTCAGCAACAACGTGTTAGAAATCTCCAACAAACTCGGCATCGAATTGATCCAACCGCACAAACAGCAATTGCCACGCAGCGCGAATCTGCGATTGCCGCTCCGCCTCCTTCTGCGGATCGATCGAATTGATCCAACCGCACAAACAGCAATTGCCACCGTCTAGCAAATGATGTGATCTTGCTTGAGATTTGCCGCGATCGCATTTTTCCTACTCAAACTTGAGCAGAACGAACTTAAATAGCGCATTTCTCACTGAAGCAGATCTTAGTCGAGCAAATCTACCTCAGTCTGAATCACAAATAGAACCTGATCGACTGCAACCAATTGCCCCTGAGTGCAACACACGTCGAGAATCGTACCTGCAACCGGAGCGACGATCGCGATCTCCATTTTCATCGCCTCCAAAACAACAAGCTTATCCCCAACTTCAACCACGTCGCCTGTCTCAACCACAATTTGCCAGACATTAGCGGGCATATGTGCCTTCACCACTTCGCTGTTAAGCGGTAACGCTAACCCGCTCTCTGGAATAGTTGCGGGAGGCTCGATCGCCGATTCAACTTGAATATTGAGTTCTGCCCAGCGATCGCGCTCTGCTTCAAAGGCGGCTTGTTGGTTTGTTTTGAAAGCGATCGTTTCGTTGGATATCGATCGTAAAAACTCGTTGTAGCGTCTCAGACTAAAGGTTTCTTCCTGAACCTCTAATTTCACCTTGCCTTGAATAAATGCGTCGCGATATTTTAGCAAATCGGGGGCAGACATGGGATAGAACCGAATCTGATCAAAAAAGCGCAACAGCCACGGTTTTCCTGCTTGAAAATCAGCCGTTTGTTTGTAGCGATTCCACATCTGCACTGTGCGCCCCACAAACTGATAACCACCCGGACCTTCCATGCCGTAGACGCACAGATAAGCACCTCCAATGCCGACCGCATTTTCAGGTGTCCAGGTGCGAGCAGGATTGTATTTTGTTGTCACCAACCGATGACGTGGATCGATCGGAGTCGCGACAGGCGCACCTAAATAGACATCGCCCAATCCCATCACTAAATAACTGGCGTTAAAGACAATTTCTTTGACTTGTTCAACACTCTCTAAGCCATTAATTCGGCGAATAAATTCGATATTGCTAGGGCACCATGGCGCATCACTTCGCACCGATTGCATATATTTTTGAATCGCCAATAACGTCGATTCGTCTTCCCACGAGAGCGGCAGATGAATAATTCGCGTCGGGACTTTTATATCTTCGATCGCAGGCAGTTCTCCTTCAGCCGCAATCAGCGTTTCCAGCAACTCTGATAAGGACAAAATGCGACTATTGTAGTGAACTTGTAGCGATCGGATTCCTGGTGTTAAATCTAGAATTCCAGGAATCGGATTTGCTTGCAGCCACGTCATCAGCGTATGGACTCGGAATCGTAGATTCAAATCTAGCACCAATGCCCCATATTCAATCAGCAGATATTTGTCTCCTGATGGGCGATAAGTCACCGCGACTTGATCAGATGTTTCAGAAATCTCATATAGTGTTGCTCGATCCGACCGATAGATCGTTCTCAAAAATGAATCATTCGTAATCGTTAACCTTTCTCTAGACTGCGAGGTTTCTTGTAACGTCTGAATTTCTTGATCTTGCTGAAGTTCGTTTTGTAACGCTCCTGCAAACGTTAATGGACAGAATCGAATCGTGTCTCCTGGTTTAAGCTGTCCCACCTTCCAGAGGTCAGACTGCACGATCGTGGCAGGACAGACAAATCCGCCTAAACTTGGACCATCGGGACCCAAAATCACAGGCATATCCCCAGTGAAATCGATCGTGCCGATAGCATACGCATTATCGTGAATATTGGAGGGATGCAGCCCCGCTTCGCCACCGTCCGTCCTTGCCCACTGTGGTTTTGGACCGATTAAACGCACCCCCGTTCGAGAGGAATTGTAATGCACCTCCCAATCGGTGGCAAAAAAGGTCGCAATGTCTTCGTCTGTAAAGAAATCTGGCGCACCGTGCGGACCGTAAATGACGTTAATTTCCCAAGTGTTGGTGTAGCGCGGAATCAGGCTTGTGGGCAGCGATCGCGGCTCACGGTTCAATTCAGCGCGATGTAATTTCAGCACGTCTCCAGTGCGAAGCGTGCGTCCGCAGTGTCCGCCAAATTGTCCTAATGTAAAGGTGGCTTTGCTGCCCAGATAATCGGGAATTTTGAATCCGTTTTGCACGGCGAGGTAGGTTCTACAGCCGTCTCCTTGAATGGATTTCAGCCGTAAAACACTGCCCGCAGAAATCGAGATTGTCGTCCAAAAAGCGACGGGATTGTCGTCGATCGTGGCTGCCATTTTTGCCCCCGTTAGGCAAATCACCGCGTCGGTGTTAAACCGCAGCGTCGGACCCGACACCGTAAACTCTAGCCCTGCGGCATCTGATGAATTGCCCACCAGCCGATTCGCCAGCCGAAACGCCAACGAATCCATTGCACCCGATGGAGGAACTCCGACATTCCAATATCCCGTACGCCCCGGATAATCTTGAATTGTACTGAAGGTTCCAGGATCTAAAACGTCGATCGTACTGGGCGCATAATCAAACGATTCTAGAAATCGCGTACTTATATTACCAGCGTTGTAGGTTTCGTTATCTAGAATTTGTCGCAGGTAATCCAAGTTGCATTCAAGTCCTGAAATTTGACATTCATCTAGCGCTGATTTTAATTGCTCGATCGTGCCTTCACGATTATTCCCATGCACAATCACCTTCGCAATCAATGGATCGTAGAATGGCGTGATTTCAGTGCCGCGATCGACCCACGTATCACACCGCACAGAATCGGGAAACACCACCTCTGTCAGGAGTCCAGAACTTGGCTGGAAGTTTTTACCCGGATCTTCGGCATAAATTCTGACTTGAATCGAATGTCCTTTAGGTTGATGCCGATACGCCTCTAACGGAAACAAGTCACCCGCCGCTAATCGCACCATCCACTCGACCAAATCAACGCCAGTCACTTCTTCGGTGATGCCATGCTCAACCTGTAAGCGAGTGTTGACCTCCAAAAAATAAAACTCGTTCGCGGTTGCGTCAAACACAAACTCAACCGTGCCTGCTGACTGATAATTAACCGCTTTCCCCAGCCTCAGTGCCGTCTCTGCTAACTCGTGACGAAGCCGATCGCTGATTCCCGGTGCAGGAGTTTCTTCAATCACTTTCTGATTGCGACGCTGAATCGAGCAATCCCGCTCACCGAGCGCAATCACGTCTCCTTTACCATCGCCAAAAATCTGCACCTCTAGATGTCGGGCACGATCGACATATTTCTCCAAATACACGCCACTTTGACCAAAATTATTCTGACTCAACCGCTGAACCGTTTGAAATAATTCCGGTAGCATCCCCTCACTTCGGCAAAGCTGTAGCCCAATGCCACCCCCTCCTGCGGTGCTTTTGAGCATGACGGGATAGCCGATCGTCCTCGCCGCAATCCGCGCCTCTTCTAAACTCCCTAATAGCGAACTTCCTGGCAACAGTGGCACTTGATTTTGGGCAGCTAGCTCTCTTGCCGTGTGTTTCAGTCCAAATCGTCGCATCTGATCGGGTGTTGGACCAATAAACACAATATTTGCAGCCGCACACGCCTCCGCAAACTCAGCATTCTCACTCAAAAACCCATATCCCGGATGAATCGCTTGGGCACTCGTCTGCTGCGCCGCCTCTAAAATTCGCTCCCAGCGCAAATAGCTATCGGCGGCGATCGCGGCTCCAATCTCCACCGCTTCACCTGCCATTGCCACATGACGGGCATTCGCATCTGCCTCAGAATAAACCGCAACTGATGTGATGTTGAGACGATCGAGGGTGCGAATAATCCGACAGGCAATCTCGCCCCGATTAGCGACCAAAACTTTGTCAAACATGATAAATCGTTAGGAGATTAGCGAGTGTAAGGGCATGGCACTGCCGTGCCCATTGTCTTTGCGAATAACCGACATAATTTAATCCACGATTTTAAAACGCATCCCAAATCAATAATTGAATCGGAGTTGGATTGTAAGCATTACACGGGTTATTCATCTGAGGACAATTAGAAATTACCACTAGCGCATTCATCTCAGCGCACAAATCTACAATGCTGCCGGGATCAGAAATGCCATCAACAATTTCTAGCGTGCCGTCTTTGCTAACAGGCACATTCATAAAAAAATTGATGTTGCTCGTCATATCTCGTTTGCCCATTCCATAATCTTTAAGAGCATAGAGAAAATTTTCGACACAGGCGTGCTGCCATTTCTTATCCAATCCAAACCGCACCGAGTTGCTTTCACAACTACACGCACCGCCTGACGTGTCATGCTTTCCGCAGGTGTCTTTAACCACTGTCATTAGCACATTTCCATCATTAGAATAGAGTTTCGTTCCCGTTGTGATAAAGATATTGTTCTGCATCCGAATCGTGTCAGGTGCGCTATATCGCTCACTCGGATCGTCAGCGTTGTAGACTAAAAAATCGGCTGCTTGGTTGCCTCCCAAATCAACAATTCGCAGAGTCTGACCTTTCTTGATCACCTGTGCCCAAGGCTTTCGAGCAGTCAGCACCTGATCATAAACCGCTAACTTAGGATCTAATTCGGCTTGTGTAGTTGAAATCATCGTGTACTCCTCCGTAATGAATTAAACAAACAAAGCATCGGTGTTTTGAAACCCGCGAATCGCTTCAGGTGATGCCGTTCGACACAAATCATCAACGCTCGGATCGGGCGATCGCCAAATCACAACGCGAATAGGTTTAGGATCATAAGTCGGAATCGGATCGAGTACATGGGGACAATTTGAGAGAATCGCTAAAACATTCATCTCTGCACGTAGATCGATTAGGTTTCCTGCCGTAGAAGCGCCCTCTATCCAAGTCATTGATCCGTCTGGCTCGATCGCAACTTGAGAGAACAGATTCAGATTCGGCATAATGTCTTTTTTGCCCATATTGCGCTTTGTCAAGGCAAGTAGAAAATTGTCGCGAGAGTTGCGGCTGTCGTCACCATATTTGGCGGCATTGGTGGCAACATTGCTGCATCCCGATAATGTGTCGTGATGTCCACTTGTATCTTCAGTCAGCGAGAACAACACGCGCCCCATGTCGGAGTAAAGCACCATTCCCTTTTTAAGAAAGGCGTTGAACTGGATTTTTGCCGTATCCGCCGCGTTATATCGCTCTACAACATTGTCGGCGTTGTAGCACAGCATTGAGACTCCTCTAGAGCCTTCTAAATCAATAATTCGCAGGGTAGTGCCGCGCTGAATGACTCGCGACCAGTAAGCCCCGCCGGGAACAATTTCATCCCAAATAATCAAAGTGGGATCAATCTCTAACGAATGCTCGGTTGTGGGCGCTGTAGACATGATTAGCTCCTTAACAATAAATGGCAAAAGCCCAGGAAGCCGCAAACAGTGAAGGACTGCTGTATGGCTCTCCCGGGCTTTTTTCCCGCCGTGTGACCGTCTGATTAAAAACGGTTGCTTCTCTCGGACCAGACGTTTAACTGAGCTAAACCGGAACCCTAGAAGCGAATTCTGTTGTGCTGCGATCGTGAAACCAAAAAACTAAAAGATTTGCAATTAGTATACGTCTTTTAGCAAAGATTCAACGTCTACAAAACGGACTTTTTTAACTTCAGTTCGCTGCGTTCTTCAGCGCTTCAGCCCCCTAAATTCCCCAAAATTGGGGGACTTTGAACCTAAATTCTGGGCTTGAAGTCCCCCAGAATTGGGGGATTTAGGGGGCAACCCGGATTTGCAACCGCAGCGAAAA
>JAYVFW010000643.1:0-2413 GCA_043772715.1 Phormidesmis sp.
GTTCACGTTAATTGAGGTGATACCAACCATCGGGAAAACAGCGAAACGACTGGTTTCAGTCTACCCCTTTTGCCCTGTACTCAATTTAAATTGGTATGATTTTGAACTCTCATTGCTCAATGACTCATTGTGCAATTTTTTTGGCTTTCTTTTGGTGGCTTAGGAGAGTGGCTTCGTAAGTTACGATCGCTCGTTGATGAGCCGCAGGGTTACAACGATTGTGCATCCAGTCTTGAATTAATGGGAGATTATAGCGAACACACCTCTGATTAATCCGCACCCAATGAACGCCTTCAATCCATTCGCCTTGAAGTCGATATCTCTTCAAGGTGTCATTGCTTAAATCGAGAAACTGACAGGCTTGCTGCTTACCGACAAACACATTCATCATCAGAAACTCCCCAGTCTTTTAGAGGCGCTTCACGGCTTTATGCCCGAATTAATAAGCTGATCGTAAAAGACTTTTTCTGAATTGTGCTGAAAAATAGCTTAAATAATTGTGTCAGATTCAATTTACTGCTGAATTAATGCTGAATAAACTTTTCAAGACGAAGGGAGTGTGAACGGAAGAAAAGATCGAATCTAGAACTGCTGATGCTCAAGTGCAAGCGGGATTAGTAGAAGTTGTCGCTCGACTGTGCCCAATTCGGACGTTTAAAGCCTGATCCGGTTTCCTGAGTTCATCAGCGCTAGCAATAAATTCCAATAGGTGAATGGGTTGCGGACATAAAGGAGTGGTACGGATATCAAATTTCATAGTTTTGATCTTGGCAACTCGTCAGCAAAACAGTTAGCGTGAACTTGCCCGTTTGGAGGCTGCCTCCGTGATCTCGATCGATTTCACCGTCCTGATTCAAGCAATTACTGGCATCGCCAATCCCACCGCGATGCTGAGAAACAAATTAGAGCGCAATGAAACGGTCATTCGGCTGTTAAAACAGTTCAACCTCAGTCCTAATAGTCCCCCTGCGGATTTCAGCGGAGTGTATGCCTACACTTTGGTGGAGTATGGTGTGGGAAGACCCAAAGCCGTGCTGGACTCTTTCGCCAGACTGAAATTCGTCAAGCGTTTCAGGATGTCTGGGAGCAGGATAGTTTCTCAGTGCTCTTGAAAGCGGGAGAAGGTTTTCTAGATAGTGCAGGATTGGGTGATGAAATTCGGGTGTTGGGAATCGCGGCGCGACAGGAGTTTTATCAGTTTGCAGCGGTGTTTATCGCAATTGCAAAACGCACTCGCACCCCGGCTGATATTTTGACTACTCAACACCTCAACTCGCTCCATCGGCAGGTCGCCCAGGTGCAAGATCAGTTGGAACGGTTGCCGACGATCGAAGGCATCCGCACTGAAATAGCAAGACTCGCGGCGCAATCGCTGCCTGCTTTGCCAGAAGCTTCGGTTTCTGAGCAGTGCCGTGCGTTTGCTCTCGCTCAACAGATGCGCGGCTAGTTTGAACCATTAGACTACCGCTTCGAGCCTTATGAGCATTAGCAAACAGACGGGTTTGAGTGGATCCTCGATATTTCAGTGAGACGCGGCAGGTACGTAGATCTGATAATCCATTGGAAAACTGCGCCACTGCGATAGTGACTCGTGACCAAGTTATGCGCCAAGGGATAGCTACTATCACTATGGTTGTAGTGGCGGTCGATATACTCGAACAAACTCCCGTCCTAATCCTAAAATCGATCGAGCAACATCCATAACTCTACGCCCAACTCACACAGCCGCTCTGCCAACAGGTTCTCTAAAAGGGGAATATCCTGTCGCCGTTTCACGATCGAGAATTCTAAATACCGTTCCGTTGTTTGCTCCAAATACCGTCGTGCAAATGTCGTCTTTCCCTGCCCGCCTGCAGATTGAATTGCAATTGCGTGATGCCCTTGTTTTACAAACTCGTCCAGATCTGCAATCGCATCTTCTCGCCCCACAAATTCCCAATCTATGTTGTCTTCCGCGAGTGGCTTATTCTCTTCGCTATCCTCCGCAACCAAATGCCCACTCTCATCATGCGCTTCCGCTTTATGGCTGCCTTTAACAATCTGAACATGTTACTCAACCAATTCTCGCAACCGACCTTCTGTGATGCCTAATCCTTTAGCAATCTGCCGATATTGGCTTTGTCGCGATTCTGCAATCTTGCCATTCACCAGCTTACTCACATAGCCAACATCAAGGTTTGACCATTTCGCAAACTAGCGCTGACTTAGCTCACCTTCTGCCAGCAAGATTTTTAAGACAAAACCCAAAAGCTGACAGTCTTCAGGTCTGTATAAAGACATAAGTAGATGCAACAAAGCAAACGCGATGTACAACTAATCAATAGTCCGGACATTTTTTTGAACGGTTCCACAAGGCTTTCAGGGCTTGCAGTTCCAGGATCGAGCAATTTTATCAAAGTTAGCTTTGCCTCTG
>JAYVFW010000644.1:0-6718 GCA_043772715.1 Phormidesmis sp.
CCTTGAGGGAGTCAGTAGGGGCGCTTTGTTAACGCCTTTGAAGGTTCGCTTATGGACTCTTCAAGAATCCCCTAGCCTTTAGGCATGGGGAGTATCAACGTCCGATTACCGCGGCTGACGATTGACTCAATTCCCCCAAATCAGCGCGATCGTGAGGACAGTCTCACCACATCACTGGCTGGGTTACGAATTTTAGTCGTTGATGACGATGCCGATTCACGAGAGTTTGTCGCCTTTGTGTTAGAGCAAGAGCAGGCAGACGTGATCGCGCTATCGTCTGCGATCGAGGTGATCAAAGCCCTCGAACACACCCCAGCAGATCTGCTGTTAAGCGATGTAGGGATGCCAGACATAGACGGTTATCAACTCATGCAGCAGCTTCGAGCAAAGCCGTCTGCCCAAGGGGGACAAATCCCGGCGATCGCACTCACCGCTTACGCTGGAGACTATGACCAAAAACGGGCGATCACGGTTGGGTTTCAGCAGCACATTTCTAAACCGATCGATCCAGAGATCTTGGTGCAAGAGATCGTGAATCTGATTCGACCTACGACTCAGGCTTGAGGGACACCTGACCGTGAATTAACGTCAGTTCGATGAGTTCTTTCGCTGCGTTCTTCAGCGCTTCAGCCCCCTGAATTCCCCAATTCTGGGGGACTTCAAGCCCAGAATTGAGGTTCTAAGTCCCCCAAGATTGGGGGACTTAGGGGGCAGCCCGGACTTACAACCGTAGCGAAAAACTTCATCGAATTCATGTTAAATTAAGACATAATGGGGAATTTCGTCAGGCTTGAATGATGCCGTCGGACATGACTGCTCCCTTAAAAATTGCTCTGTGGCGCTTGATTTCTCGAAGGTCAGCATCGGTGAGATTGGCATCGGTGAGATTGGCTCTACTTAAGTTTGCGCCTCTTAAACAGGCAGCCGTTAGGATCGCTCCCGTCAAATCTGCCCCAGTCAGGTTTGCCCCTCTGAGATTTGCTCCGGTTAAGTCTGCGTTCGTGAGATTAGCTTTGCTCAAGTTTGCCCAGGCAAGATCTGCACTCGATAAATTTGCGGCGCTGAGATTCGCGGCGAATAGATAGGCTTTTCTAAGGTGCGATCGCATCAAATTTGCTCTTTGCAAATCGGCATGATAGAGATGCGCCTCCATCAGTTCTGCCTCATAAAGGTTGGCGTTGCTGAGATTTGCATAAGCAAAATTAGCGTTGAGCAGCAGTGCCTCGCTGAGATCGGTTCGCCTCAAATCCGCTTCGCTAAAGTCTGCTTCTCGGAATTTTGCGCCTCGAAGCTCGGTGCCGATCAGATTGGCTCTGGTTAAATCGGCGTGATCGAAGTTGGCTCCTTTTAGGTCTGCCCCAATCAGATTGGCATCGCGGAGATCTGCACCTCGCAAATCGGCGGCGATCAAACTAGCGTCTACCAATTCCGCCTTTTGTAGCGTTGCGTCGATCAGATCTGCTTTGAGCAGGTTTGCTTGATTGAGAATTGCCCCATTCAGATTAGCAGCAATTAACGTTGTCCAACTGAGTTCGGCTTTTCTGAGGTTGGCGTAACTGAGATTTGCGCCTCGAAGATTTGCGCCTTTTAAGTCGGCTTCGCTGAGGTCGGGCTGAATTTGCGGGTGGTGCGATCGCCATTCAATCCACGGCACTGCACCTTGCTGCAACTGCCTGAGATGATTTGAGTCTGCCATGCCCTATTCCTTTCGCATCTCGGTCGGATGCTCTCGCCCCGCGACGTTCTCGATCGCTGCCACGACTGCCTGAGATGCCGCCATGATATCTCGCTCTGCACCACCCAAATATAACCGCCCAAAGCTGCCCACCGCCGAGATTTGCAGAATGTTGATGAAGGCGGCTTTTTCGGCTTCGTTGGCGGCGAGGGCGGCAAATGCGGCGGGTTCGACTTCAAAAACATAGAGGGTTTGCCCTGCCAAAATCATGTTGCCGCGGCGGGTGCGATTGATCAGTTGCGTATGGTGAGCATCAATATTACGAATAATCTGACTGGAAATCACACGCGGCTTAAGACCGTCGTTTTGCCGAACGCCCATGCTGTCGAGAATTGCCCGACCTGCGGCTTTGACTTCACCCTGATTGCTGGCGTGAATTTCGAGCAGTCCATAGAGCCGTTCAACCATTTGCACACCGGGACGCACGACGGCTGATTTCATTGCCACATCCATAATGCGATTAATTTCGATGCCGGGAGAAATCTCAATCCAGAGTGAAGCGTCTCCGGGCAGGGGTAAGAAGCCCAGCGCCTCGGTGCCGAGGTAAGCCGCGTGTTGAGGCTGCAAGTTGTCGAGATAGACGTAGCTGCGAAGATCGATACCCAAAAGTCACATCCATAGCAGAGAGGCTAGAACAGTATACGGGTTTGGGTTGACTCGTGGCTACTGACTAGGGGGATAGAACTTGTCTTTTATAGATGTGATTGTCTCTTACACATCTGCTAAATCGCTGTGGTCGGTTTCCCTTTTCCGAAGGTTTTCAAACAAGTCGCTGTCATCGTTAGTAAAAGCACAAACATCAAAGTAATAAACTGCGGGAGTTCCACTTCTTCTGCGGTTAGAGATCAAATAAGCATTGAGATCAACAAACCTTTCATAATCTTGTTTAGAAAGGCTGACTAAATAGTTTCCAAAGTTGTCATAGACAAGAAAATGTTCATATCCGATCGTGAGCAATGTTTTAATCGCGTCCATCGCCTCAGCTTCAGCATTTGTTTTGAAGGCAAGATCATACTCAAAGTAGAGAACTGGACGAGATCTAGAAAGAATGTCAGCAGAAGCTTTAATGATTGAGAAGTCAAAGCCATCTGTGTCTATTTTAAGAAGTTTTGAGTCTTTGAATCTGGGATGATGCTGAATAATTGTTTTCAGACTTTTCATTGTAACGCTCTCACCTTTCTCGGAAGTAAGTGCATTGACGATCGAGGCAGTGCCGCCGTGATTGAGCGTTTGGTCAAAATTAATGGTTTCTCCATCAGTGCCGACAAAACACTCATCAATTTCAATGTCTCCGATTTGCAAAGCATTGTTTTTTAGGCATTCAACAAACTCAGGACTTCCTTCAACGCATAGGACTGGAACCTCTCGACCACTGCGGATCAAAGCTGCACTATCGCCGACATTTGCCCCGATGTCGATCGCCGATGATTGAGGATATTTGTCAAAAACTGCTTGAGCGATATAGCCTAAAGCAGTGTCGTATCTTTGCCAAGTTGCTTGATATCTATCTAAAGGATGATCGATGGGGAAAAGAATAGAGTAGTGCCCAATTTTGTATCGTTTAGTCGCTAGTTTTGCATCCTTAAGGGTTACTAACTCTAGAAAAATAGCCTCTAATTTCTCAACTGCCTTAGTTTGATTGAATTCAGACATGGCTCGTTGTTGACCTGCGCGGGCGATCGCTTCCCAACGCGCTAAATCTGTCGGCAGAGAAGACAAAATATCGGCTAGATCAAAAGGATTTTCAGACTCAAAGATTAATCCATCTTTTCCATGTTCTTCAACAATTTCTCTGGCTCCACCTGTGCCACTCGTGACGAGAGTTAGTCCGGCTGCCATCGCCTCAATTTGGCTGATTCCAAACGGCTCCTCAAATCGCGATGGAAAGACCAGAACGTTATGATTTTTATAGAGTTGAATCAGTTCTTGACGAGACAATGCACCCGGAAAGTGAACGGCTTCTTGCAGTCCTTCCGATTCTACAAATTGCTTTAAAGCGTCAGCAAATTCTGGTTGAAAAGTGCCCCCGGCGATCGTGGCCGTAAATTCAATTCCCGCTGCGTGAAGCAGAGAGAGCGCTTCGACTAAAACATCAGCCCCTTTATATTGGGCGACTAAACTGGCATAGGCAATGCGAAGTCGATCGCGCGGTGGAAGCTCGGCTTGATAAAAGGCATCAACATCTGCACCGGGATAAATGGTTTGCGCGGTTGCTGCTGGGTAGCCTGATGCCTGAAGGCTTGCCGTGACCCAATCGCTACAGGTGATGAAATGGTAAAGGGACGATCGGGGCGTATGCTCAGGATCATAACCAGATCGTGCATTCATCACATAGTGAGCGACGGGCACCTGATGAGAGAGCAATAGCGCTAGACTTTCTGCTTGTGTCTGAACAAAATCAAGATTACCTGCTAAACAAACATCGGGCTGAAAGTGTTCTAAGTGATGTTTGAGAATCGCCTGATTTTGCTGCCTTACGTCAGCTACACGCTGATGGTCAAACCAACGAGATCCTTGAGATGACCACTCACCCATGAGCAACAAACAACGCTCTATAGGCGGATCAGGATAAAGACTGGTGTGAGATGCGGAAAACTGAGGAGTGTCACTCGTCAACACTAAAACGGTGTGACCGCGATGTTGCAGTAGTCGGGCAAAGTCTGCGATCGAGCGTTCATATCCTCCAAGAACCTGGGGCGGATAGAGATTGGTGATCACTAAAATCTTCAGAGGGGTGGTCATTTTTGGTAGGCTCCAGTTTTTGAATAGGAACCCTCATCCCCAACCCTTCTCCCAAGACGGGAGAAGGGAGCAAGATTCAAAGTCCCTCTCCTTGGGGAGAAGGATTTAGGGTGAGGGCATCTTGCATTTAATTTAGATCTGTCTACTTACGATCGCTCACTCAATTCAACCGATGATTCTGCCGTGGCTGAAGATTGGATGTAGGTTGCCCACATTTGCTCGTAAGCTTTTTCCATTTCGCGAGTAAATTGCTTGCCGTTCCAAAGTGGGGCGGTTTTTTTAGATTGCTTTAACTTCCAGGCGATCTGCTGCCGAAGGGCTGCGTCTTTTCCGAGTCGAACGCCCCATTCTACATACTCATTATCTGTCCAGGCGATGCCTTCTGTGATTCCAGCGTTGACCAGCATGGTGTAGCTGTTGCGGGCGGCAAATTGTTCCCCGACTCGCGTCACTAACGGAATCTCCATCCAAAGGGTTTCGAGGGTGGTGGTTGCGCCGTTGTAGGGAAAGGTGTCTAGCACGACATCGGCGATCGCTAAATTAGCGCGATGAATTTCAGTCGAAGGGTCGTCAGGTAAAAATCGGAGACGATCTCTCTCTAAGCCGACTTCTTCCGCCACTTCTGAAAAGAACTTTTGAATGGCTTTCTCGTCAGAGAGTCCTTTAATCAGAAAATAGCTATTGGGAACTTGTTTGACAATTTGCATTTGCAGCTTGACGTGATCTCGATGGCGTTTATAGCCGCGCTGGGCACTCAGAAAGATCACTGCATCACTGGGAATATTCAAATCTTCTCGGCGCAGTGTTGGAATTCCGACTTCAAAGCCATCAACCCCAATGTATGTTTGAGGCAACCGAATAATTTTTTCGCTGTAATAGTCTTGGGCGGAGTCTGGCAAAACGTAGGGATCAGCGATGAAATAATCGATCGCGGGCAAACCTGACGCATCCCAACCGAGCCAGGTAGCTTGAATGGGGGCAGGTTTAAGTGCCAAAATCTGACAGGTTAGATCGAGGGTGATGCTGTCAAGGTCGATGAGAATATCAATTTCGTCTTGATGGATTTGTGTTGCGATCGCTAAGTTGGTTCCTAGACCGATCGTTTCAATTTTGTGGACGTGTTCAAATTGGTTCTCGTACCACTCTTGCAGTGGGTCGTAGAATTTTCGGTAGCTGAGGAAATAGCCGTAGAGTTCAAAGCGATCGCGATCGTGGTGCTGCAATAACCACCGAGCCAACCAGCCGACCGAATGCGTTGCCATGCAGTGAGACAGATAGCCGATTTTGAGACGCTTGGGGGCGCGATCGCGGGTTGAGTGCTGATAGTTTCTGCCCTCGTTGGCGGCGTTGAGTTGAATATTTTTTTGACAGAATTCGAGGATTTGATTTTCGAGCGTGCGCCAGCGCTGCGGCTGATCGTAAAAATAAACCAGATAGTAAGCAGAGTTGAGCAGCCGAGAGATGTTAACAGAATGCAGGTTGGTGGGTTGTTGCTCAACCAAAGACTGCAATAAAGACTCGTGCCGTTGAGCAATTTTAAGAGCCTCTTGCCAATAGCCACCTGCCCCTAGCAAGCCGCGCAAAATTAGATAATTAGCAAAAATCTTTTCGGCTAAGTTGTCTGTGAGTTCATATAGACGTTCGGCAACTTGGATGCCGCGATCGTACTGTTTTGCGTTTTGATAAAAAGACGCTAAGTGACCCAAAAACTCAATGTTGTCAGGGTCAACGCGGAGATAAGCTTCGACAAGATCGGCGGCAAACGCGGCACTCATTTTGCTGTGAGCAAACCGAATCGATGCGGGCAATAAAACCTGCATCAAGGCTTGAGTATCAGGAACTAAGCTGATGCAACCCTCAGCAAATTTGAGCAGAGACGGCGTAGGGGCAGCGTGATATAAAACAGTTCCTAAAACGCGCAGCAAAAACTCAGAATTGACTTCTGCTCCTTGAAGTGATCGTGTCAAATCCAACTCTTCAAGCGTGTCATCGGTGTAGAGATCAAGCTCGATCGCAAGTTGCAAGATTTGCAGAACGTTATAAATGAGATCAGGAGACACTTCTCGCAGATGTTGGCGAATCACCCACGCGGTTGAGTAATCGGTTAAAGCTTCGCGTCGTTCTGCCTCGGTTTGCAGCACTTGCGCCAATTCAGCAACCCATTGTTCAACCTGATCGGGTTCGCCCTCTGACATCGCAAATAGCCAAGTGGTCTGAGCCTCAGCCTCTTCACCCTGCAAG
>JAYVFW010000645.1:0-2411 GCA_043772715.1 Phormidesmis sp.
CTGCACCTGCCAGAAGAGACTTCGCTCGGCGATCGCTTAAATCTAGTCTACCAGGGCACTGAAGTCGTTCAAGGTCGCGGCACCGTCGTCGTGACAGGCACCGGGATGCGAACCGAACTCGGCAAAATCGCTACCATGCTGCAAGCTGTAGAGACTGAGCCGACTCCTCTACAGCAGCGCATGGATCAACTCAGTCACGTCTTGGTGACTGGGGCGCTGATTCTCGTGGGTGTTGTCGTGATCGGGGGGCTGGTTGCCGCTCGCAGCTTTGCACCGATTCGAGAATTGCTGCAAGTCTCTCTCAGCATGGCAGTCGCGGTCGTGCCAGAAGGCTTACCAGCAGTGATCACGGTGACACTGGCGATCGGCACTCAGCGCATGGTGCGCCGCAATGCGCTCATCCGCAAACTCCCCGCAGTCGAAACTCTGGGTTCTGTGACCACAATTTGTTCTGACAAAACTGGAACGCTGACGCAAAACAAAATGGTGGTGCAATCGTTTCACACTGCTAGCTTTGCGCCCAGCGTTACCGGAGAAGGCTACATTCCTGAAGGCAAATTTCTGATTCAAGGTCAAGTTGTTGACCCGACCGACTATCCAGAAGTGCGATCGCTGCTGCTTGCCTGCACGCTCTGCAATGATTCACTCTTGCAATCAGAAAACAAACAGTGGACGATTTTGGGCGATCCTACCGAAGGCGCACTGCTCGTCGTTGCTGCCAAAGCCGGGTTAGAGCAAGACCAGTGGAACAGTAAATTGCCGCGTGTGTCTGAGATTCCGTTCACGTCAGAGCGCAAACGCATGAGCGTGATCGTTGAAGATGTCGCAAAACTGCTGGAATCAGAAACAGGCTTTTTGTCAACGCCTTACTTAATGTTTACAAAAGGGTCGCCAGAATTGGTTTTGGAGCGCTGCCAGAAGATTCAGTATGGCGATCGCATTCAAGGTCTAACCGATCAGCAGCGCAACCAAATTTTAGAGCGCAATAATCAGTTAGCGGCAAGAGGCTTGCGAGTTTTAGGATTTGCCTACAAGCCTTTAGATACGGTTCCGCCCGAAGGCTCAGACTCAGCAGAGAATGATTTAATCTGGCTCGGCTTAGTCGATATGCTAGATGCCCCTCGTCTAGAAGTCCGGGATGCGGTGGCTCGTTGTCGCACCGCCGGAATCCGTCCCGTGATGATTACGGGAGATCACCAGCTTACCGCTCAAGCGATCGCCGAACATTTGGGTATCTCCAAACCCGGCGACGAAGTGCTGATCGGACGCGACCTTGAGAAAATGGACTTGCCAGAATTAGAACGGCACGTCGATCGCGTCAGCATCTACGCCCGGGTTTCCCCCGAACACAAACTGCGGATTGTGCAAGCGCTCCAGCGTCAAGGCAAAGTTGTGGCAATGACAGGCGATGGGGTAAATGACGCTCCTGCCTTAAAACAAGCCGACATCGGGATTGCAATGGGCATTACTGGCACCGATGTCAGCAAAGAAGCCAGCGATATGGTTTTGTTGGATGACAACTTTGCCACGATCGTCGCTGCCACCGAAGAAGGTCGCGTCGTCTACACCAACATTCGTCGCTTTATCAAATATATTCTCGGCTCTAACATTGGCGAAGTGTTGACGATCGCGGCTTCTCCTTTGCTATTGCCTATTGGCGGTGTGCCGCTATCTCCCCTCCAAATTCTGTGGATGAACCTCGTTACTGACGGGCTGCCCGCCCTCGCCTTAGCCGTCGAGCCTGCCGAACCCAATGTGATGAATCGTCCTCCCAATCGCCCGGATGAGAACATTTTTTCTCGCGGTTTGGGTTCCTACATGATTCGCATCGGCATTGTTTTGGCAGTTTTGACGATCGTCCTGATGGTCGGAGCCTATCACTACACCACTCAAAACTTTGGCAATGGTCTCGATGCCGATCGCTGGAAAACGATGGTGTTTACCACTCTTTGCATCGCACAAATGGGACACGCGATCGCCATTCGGTCTAATTCAAAACTGACGATCGAGCTAGACCCTCGCACCAACCCTTACGTCTGGGGTGCTGTCGTTATCACGACCTTTCTGCAACTGCTGTTGATCTACGTCGCCCCTCTGCGGCGCTTTTTTGGCACTCACTATCTCACCTTTAATGAATTAGCGGTGTGTTTTGGCTTCAGCGCCCTGATGTTTGTGTGGATTGAGATGGAGAAGTTGTTTGTGCGCTGGTTTGTTAATCGCCGAACCGTGTAGGCGCATGGCAATGCCGTGCCCTCACAGGGATCTGTTGCGTAAGCCAAATAAATATTAGCGAGAGGGCACGATATATCGTGCCCTCTCTTTCTGTATGGGCGTGGCATTGCTGTGCCCTCATGAGGATCTGTTGCGTAAACCAAATGGGTATTAACGTCAGTTCGACGAGGTTTTTCGCT
>JAYVFW010000646.1:0-6715 GCA_043772715.1 Phormidesmis sp.
TTCCCACTCTTCGGCAGAAAGATTTTCGAGCGGCACCCGCCGAATCAGAGTGAGTTCGCTAGTCTCTCTGGGGTCTGCCTCAACGCGAACTTCTAGGTAATAACCGTCTGCATCAGAGCGCAAGATCGGGAGCTGCGAATCTGGGTTTTTGAGAGATGCGGCAGCCCTAGGCAACACCATCAAGAGCTGCCCATCAACTGGGAACGTTGCCTCTAATTTTTTCATCGATTGCAGATAAAGGGACAGGGGCGCATCGGAATCTCATGGCTTACGGCTAGCGTCTACCGTCTCACCACAAATGGCTGACCGTACATATCCTGCATTAAGGTTTCGATTTTGTCCAGAAGTTGGACGCTACATCTAGCGGTCTAATTCCAAGAAGCTTTGTTTTAACTCTGTATGTAGATAGTACTTTCGATCTGGTTCTATAACGCCCGCGTATGTTTTTCGCTCGTTGGGCTGTAACTTCAGCGTCTATTTTCTGCCTGTAACTTTAGCGTAGAAAGATCTGTCGTTTCTGCGACTCCAGCATCTCGTTTGCGGGTTTCTTCTAAGGGTCATCTTGTTAAATCAGACTCTTTACTCACAAGCGTTTCATCCCTTGTCCTGTAACTCTAGCGTCGAGTCTTAGCCCATAACTTTGGTCTAGAAAAGCTGACTGATCCCATCACTCCCGCGTCTGATTTTGACCTGCAACTCTTGCGTAAAATTAGCCTATAACTTGCGCGTATGCAGAACGGCTGCCCCTTGAGTTGTCAAATTTTCGGTGCTAATGTCTCATTCACACCACGGAAGTTCTTTGAACTACTATCCGTAGCGTGATGACCGATCTTGCTTCCTAGATGCAGTCTGACCTACCACTCAGGCTGACTGCGACCTACCACTCGCAGAAGTCTAGACAAGCAAAACCCCTCTAGCGTCCCTACCACAGTCTGCTAAAGGGGTCTGAATGCAACCTTGTGATCCCAACATTTTGCTGGGAATCGATTCATATGCTGATAAATCATACCAGTTGTGACGGCTCAATGCTAGAGTCGTCCTCGCCTTGGCAACCCCTAAATTCATCTCTAACTGCCTCTGAGCTTGCCGTTGAGCACGAGCAAGAATGGCTGGATAGTGGAGTCGATCGCGGCATCATTCGCCTCAACGTGCAGACGCTCTGCGACACAGCGATCGACCCGTTTACTCACGAGGTTTCGTATCCGATCGCCGAGCATTTGCACTGGAGCGTAACCCGCTTTGGGCAGGAGGCACGGGCAAATGTGAGCGGCTGGTGGGTGAGCGGCATTGACCCATTTAGCGACTGGCAGCGCATGGAGTGGGGGCGGTTTAAGCCAGATGCTGATACGCCTGTGTTCGATCGGGCAAATCGCAAGCCTGCAAAATATCTCAGCCCCAGTTTGGGCAAAGGGTCTAGTCGGCTCGTGTTGCTGGATGTGCCTGAGTCGGTTTGGCAATGCGTTGCCGATCGCTACCAGATCGCCATGCCTACAGAACTTGAGAACAAACCATCTTTTTGGCGGTGGGTTTGGCAGAATAATCTGCCGCTGATTTTGACTGAAGGCGAGAAAAAAGCCGGATGTCTGTTGAGTTTGGGTTATGTGGCGATCGCTCTTCCCGGCATTTTTAGCGGCTATCGCAGAGACACACGGCAACTGATCGCAGAGTTGGCGCACTTTGCAACTGAAGAACGATCGGTGCATATCTGCTTTGACTATGAGACAAAGCCAAAAACGATCCAAAACATATTGCTGGCAACGTCTCGGCTTGGTCAATTGCTAACTCGTGCCGGATGTGAAGTCAAAATCATTGCGCTACCGGGACCACAAAAAGGGGTAGATGATCTCGTTGTCGCTTGTGGACGAGAGGCGTTTGCAGACGTTCACGAGTCCGCTATTACTCTGGGATTTTGGCAAGCCGCTCGGCTGTGGTCGTTGACTTATGCGCCAACTGTTTCACTTAACCAGCCCTATTTGGGAGATTTAGCTTACCCAACGTCTGGTTTAGTCGGAGTCAAAAGTCCGAAAGGGACGGGCAAGACAACGGCACTGCAAAACTTGATTAAGGTAGCCCGATCGCAGGGTCGAAGAGTCTTAGTAATCACGCACCGAATTCAACTCGGCAAAGCGATTTGCAACAGCTTAAACCTGGATTGGATCGAAGACGTTCAAGAGTCTGAAACTCAAGGAATGTATGGCTATGGTTTATGTATCGACTCGCTGCATCCCGGCTCAAAAGCGCGATTTAACCCTGAAGATTGGGAGGGCGCGATCGTCATTCTCGATGAGGTCGAACAGGTGCTTTGGCACGCGCTCAACAGTTCGACGTGCTATCACCAACGAGTTAGAGTTTTAGAGACGCTGCGAGAATTGGTGCAAATCGTTCTCTCGACTCAAGGACTGCTGATCGCCCAAGATGCCGATTTGTCTGATGTCAGTTTAGATTATTTAAAGGGACTGGCAGAATTTCCGATCGCGCCCTGGCTTGTCACCAACCAATGGAAGCCCGAACTGGGCTGGGATGTGTCACTCTACGACACCAAAAATCCTGCGCCGCTCGTCGCCCGAATGGAAGCAGTGATCGAAACCGGAGCCGTTTTTGTCTGTGTCGATTCTCAAAAAGTCAAGGGCAAATGGAGTTCTAAAAACTTAGAGACTTATTTAAAGTTGCGCTTTCCCGATAAGCGCATTCTCAGAATTGATAGTGAAAGTGTTGCTGACCCAGAGCATCCCGCGTTTCGGGTGGTCGATCGACTCAATCAAATTATTCCTGACTACGACATTGTGCTGTCAACGCCCACGATCGGAACGGGAGTTTCGATCGACGTTCGCGGACACTTTAAAGCCGTGTTTGGCATCTTTCAAGGAGTCACACCCGATTCAGAATCGCGTCAGGCATTGGCACGAGTGCGCGAATCGGTGCCTCGATTTGTGTGGGGCGCACACTTCAGCCCCGTCAAAATTGGCAACGGAAGCTGCAACTACCGAGACGTGGCACGATCAATGACCAAAACCGTCAAATACAACATTTCTCTGTTAAAAGAAGTCGATTTTGACTTAGATGAACAGAGCGACCCGATCGCGCTTCGCACTTGGGCAAAAATGGCGGCACGGGTGAATGCGTCTCTGTGGAGCTATCGCAAAGAACTCCGCAACGGCTTATTTATGGAAGGTCACCAAGTCACGATCGTTACTGATGATGCAACCAAGATTTTTGCCCAAACTCCGGTCATTGAAGAAATGCTTTATTTACTAAAAAACGGCTCGTTGCAAGTTCCCGGATTTGAGTTTTTAGATTGGCGACACAATGCCCAAACCACTGAGCAAGTCGTGCAGGCAATTACAAAAATTAGAACTCAAAATCAAAAAGCAGAAGCGATCGCGATTTCAACCTCTGCTGAATTGAGTTCCGCAGAATATGACGAACTCAAAGATCATTCATCACAAACCACACGCAAGCGTAACAGCAAACGCAAACACGAGCTGCAACGCCGCTACTCTGTTGAAATTACGCCAGAAGTAAAACTCAAAGATGATGAAGGCTGGTATGCTCATCTCCGCCTCCATTATTATTTGACTCACGATCCTGAGTTTGTACAACTGCACGATATGCAAGAACTGCAAGGACATCTCGATCGGGGAAATGGCAAAGTTGCGGTTCAAGATTTGCGCTTGCTGACCGCTCAAGTCGAAGCGCTGCGATCGCTCAAACTCCTCGACGTGTTTAAACTTGACGAAAAGATTCGAGCCACTGACCCAGAAGTGCAGCATATCGTCTCATTTGCGATGCAATATAAGGACGACATCAAAACCTTATTCAACGTTACGATCACCGAGAAACTGGCACCGATGGCGATCGTGCAAGCCCTACTTGGCAAAATTGGCGTTAAACTCACCTGCACCGGACGCGATCAGGCTCCTGACGGGCGACGGGGCGGAGTCCGAGTGTATCGCTATCATCCGCCAACCGACGATCGAGCAACCATCTTCGACGAGTGGGAAAAGCGCGATTTAGCGACCTTGCAAACCTTGATGGAAGTGACCGGATGCGGCTCATTCTCTGACATGGATAACTGGATGCAGATGTCGGCTTAAAGATCAAAAGACTTGAAATTAGAGAGAATAGAAGGCTAATATCCTCGCTATCCTAAAGCTAAAGTCAGTTCGATGAGTTCTCTCACTTCGTTATTCAGCGCTTCAGCCTCCAAAATTGGGGGACTTTGAACCTAAATTCTGGGCTTGAAGTCCCCCAGAATGGGGGATTTAGGGGGCAGCCCGGATTTGCAACCGCAGCGAAAAGCTTCATCGAATTCACGTTAAAGTTAGTCACCCAAGGATAGGCATCTATGCAGCACTCTGATCGCTCTCCTCAATCAGTTTCTAGTCACCAAATTGCGACGATCGCGGCGATTTTGGGCGCGATTGTGGTGAATGCTCTCTCTAATTTTTTCCCGCTCAATGGTCTGAGCATCGGCGAAATTTCAAACACGCTTTTTGGTGCAGTTTTGGTGACTCCTGCCAATTATGCGTTTGCGATTTGGGGCGTAATTTATTTAGGGCTGATTGCCTTCGGAATCTATCAAGTCGCTCCGGCTCAACGAGATAACGTCCGGCTGCAAAAAGTGCGATCGCCCATTATCGCTGCATCTCTACTGCAAATCCTATGGGTGTTTGCCTTTCAGGGACGACTATTTTGGCTCTCAGTCGTGGTGATGATCGGGATTTTGTTATCTCTAGTCTCAGCATTCTTGCAACTCAGAAAAGCGGACTATCGCATCTCTCGTGCAGAAAAATGGCTGATTCAAATTCCGATTAGCGTTTATTTTGGTTGGATCACGGTCGCCACAGTGGTTAATATCGCCTCAGCCTTATATAATTCTGGCTGGAATGGTGGCGGAATTTCTCCAACCATCTGGACGGTGATCTTGTCAGCAGTCAGTGCAGCGATCGCGGCAACCATCGCGCTACGATATCGCGATACTGCATTTCCGGCTGTGATCATCTGGGCACTGGTGGCGATCGCCCTTCGTCCAACCAGTCAATCTGCAATTCTGCTCCCCGCGATTGGACTCGCAATCGGGCCGGGGCTATTAATTATATGGGTGCAAGTTAAACCTAGAAAGGCTACTTAGTCTGACTTTCAAAAGCAGCAAAATTTATCAGCTTCCGCTAGCATTGATTTAACTAATGCTCACTAAATATTAAGTTTAGCGCCGTGCAAATATTCTCTGATTCAGAACCCAATCCTCTTCCTCAACTGACTCATACTCCCGGTTTACAGAAAGTGCTCGATCGGCTTGCTGGCAGCATTGAGCGAGATAACTTAGTCCAGCAAACGACGAATCAACTTCGCGATGCCCTTCACGTCGATCGAGTCGTTTTATATTATTTCTATCGGCATTGGAAAGGGCAAGTCACCTTTGAATCGTTAAGTTCTCCAGAACTTTCTATTTATGGCTCAACCGGGCCCGATGAGTGCTTTAACGGCGACTATGCTCAGATGTATTTAGAAGGACGAGTTCGCGCCATTCCAGACGTTGAAACCGCATCGATCGCGCTCTGCCACCGAGAGTTTCTGCGCGATATGCAGGTGCGCGCTAACTTAGTCGTCCCGATTTTGACTCCTAAAGGCTTATGGGGGTTGCTCGTCGCGCACCATCAATCCATTCATTCCTGGTCACACGACGACGTTGAGCAGATGAAATCAGGGGCAAAAGCCTTGGCAATGGCTCCCTCAATTCGAGAAAGTTAACGCCTCAATCCCAAATGAATAAAATTAGCGATCGGACTCATCCTCAAGGTCACTCGTCTCAATCTCGGTAGCCAGCATCAGAGGCTCAAACACTGGGCAATAGCCATCTAATGTGACTTTAAAGTTAAACAATGGTGAACTCGGATTCCAGCAGCGTTGACCGCGACAGTGACGACAATTTGAGCAACAGTCTTTGAGCGTTCCATCCGCCCAGATCGGCAAACGATCGTTCCCCAGATTCAACAACTCTCGCTGATGCAGACCCCGCAAAATCAGATCTTCTCCCTGCCAGCGGGCTTCGATCAGCCCCGTATCTGCGAGAGTGCGCCAACGCGGATCGGTCATAATCGCATCGGGCAGCGTGATCGTCACCACCGTTCCCAACTCAGCTAATTCCCCTTCATAGCTATTGTCTGGGGGGGCAGGTTGCAGAAAAGTCTCTCCAATGGGCAGCTCAACTAACCCTCCGATCGAGGGCGAATGCAAATGATATCGGTTGTGCAGTTCTTCTAAGCCTGTCAAGTCAGCCAGATAAGTCGGCGACCCGTGAACAAAGAGTACGTGCTGAGGGCGCAGATTGTGAATGAGCTGCGTGGTGCTGGGCCCATCACAGTGCTGCGCCAGCAAATAAAATTCAACCGTCACCCGCCCAGAATCAGACCCAAAGAATGAAGAAATCTCTTTGGGTTCTATCTCTAGTTGACTGCTCTGCTGAGGAAATAGCACCAGCCACGACGCATCAGATTGGCAAAACTCGTTGAGATCAACCGTCAAATCGGTCAAGACAATGCAAGGAGCCGCAATCTGCGATCTCTGTTCAGGCAGCAAATGGCGCACGCGGGGGCGGACTCGCTCATCCCAAAAAAGCGGTTGGTGACGAGCAAAATTTTGCACCGCGCTGGGGAGATGAGGCAGCAAGTCTAAATAAGCGTCGCAGCCTGCGGCAACCGTGCCATCGACCCAA
>JAYVFW010000647.1:0-6709 GCA_043772715.1 Phormidesmis sp.
TTTTGCCGCGACCGAGTTCGGCTTGCAGGTTTTGCAGACGTTCTTGGTTACGGGCAATTAACAGCAGTTCAGCAACGTCAGTGCGCTTGTCTAGCCAACGGCAAACCGCGCTGCCAATATCGCCCGTTGCGCCACAGATCGCCACCGTCGCTTCAGACAAATTAATGCCTAATTGTTTAGCAGCTTGTTCGACCTGACGGCAGATGATATAAGCGGTATGGGTGTTGCCCGTGGTAAATCGCTCAAATTCCAGCATGACATTGCGGACTTGGCGAATCTGACTAAGGTTAAAGTTTTCAAAAATAATTGACGAAAAGCCGCCTAACGCGGTGATGTTAATGCCGTGCTTTTGGGCGTGTGCCATCGCATTGATAATTTTGCGAGTAGCTGCCTTGATCCGACGGGTTGCCAACATTTCTGGCAGAAAACAAGACTCGACGTATCTGCCTTCGATCGTCTGCCCAGTAATGCTCGTGACGGTGATGTTATCAACAATTTGCGGAGGAGCGCTGCACCAAAAATCCAACCCTTGGTCGGCATATTCGGGGTAGCCTAACTCTCTAGCAACTGATTGAGCGTGCTCTAGACTCGTAAGATGACCAATTAAACCAAACATCGACGAATATATATGTAGCCTACGGGTAAGGCTGAAATGAGGTGGATATCGAAGAAGACTTCAGGTTTCAGGGTCAGAGTGCCTTCGCTCTGTCCGACTTCTGAAACCTGAAGCCTGGAACCTTTAGACGGTTGCTAATCCGTAGGCTGACATTCGCATAATGTCGCGGGTGGTAAACCCAATATTGCTGAGAGCTTCACCGTATTGGATCATGAAGTCTTCGACCAATGCCTCTCGCTCCATGCCGAGAACTTTGGCATCGACATCAACTTGGTTTAGCATCTTCCAAACGATCGGCAGGTTAGCGCGGTTGGCTGCTTCAAGTTCAGCTTTTGAAGCTTCAAAGTTTGCTTTGAGCCACTCTTCGCCAAAGTTGAGGTGCAGATATTCGTCTTTGACAACCCCTTCGGTGATCTTGCGAGCAAAATCATCGGCAACCGGGATATAGATGTTGTAGGCGGCGATCGCAAAGCACTCAATGATCAAAGACTGAATCAGCAAGCAGGTGACAATCTTATTTTCTGCTGCCGCCGTTTGAAAATTCTCGTGTAGCGGAGAGAAAAATTGACGGGCAAACTCCATATCTGGAGTCACTTTAAGATTGCGACCACAAGCTTCAAACCCTTTTTTGTGACGGCTCTCCATTTTTGCCAAGCCGACGAGTTGATCTTTTTGATCAGGCAGCAGCCCGCCCAAGCTGTGATAGTTTTCGTGTGCTTCTTGCTCGCCCTCAATCACGATCGCGTTGATGCGGCTGTAAGCGTCTTTGTAGGTTTCGCTGTGGAAGTCAATGTCTTGGATCGCCTCAAGTTGGGGCATAAAACAGTAGTCTCCTGGTCATGAATACGTCGTCACAGATCGATCCGGGGCTTTGAAAGTTAGAAGGGTCACTCAACGTGTTTAGCACCCAATCTACACTCTACCGTCTCTCGTCAAGGATGAAGATGAGAATCGTTAAATTTTGCTCCATTTTGTGCGGTTGGGGGCTAAAATGCCAGATTCTTAATTCTGTATCATTCAGCGTTAGTGTAGCTTGTGGAGATATCGTTTTCCTATAGAGAAGTTGTTTATCTATCCATCTACTGAGCCTAATGCTGTCAGAAAGTTCCGATCGTCCCTCTCCCAACCCTCAGTTGAACTCTAAATCTCGGTTCGATCGAGATAAAATTCTTCAGCAACTGAGTTTGGTCTTGCTGATCATTGGCGCAGGTTTGGTGCTGTTGCCGTTGGGCATCGTGGTCAAGACTTCGTTGACTTCAGATGGGGGCTGGTCTTGGGCAAATTATCGTCAGGCTTGGCAGCGCGGCGGCTTTCTGCTGGCGTTTGCAAATTCGACCTTTGTCGCACTAGCGGTGACGGCATTTCAGATTTTTACGTCGGCGTTGGCGGGTTATGCGCTGGCTCGGCTTGAGTTTCGCGGCAAGCAAGCGCTGTTGCTGATTATTTTGACGACGCTGGTGATTCCGTTTCAAATTTTGGTGATTCCAATTTTTTTGGTTTTGAAATGGGGACATCTGATCAACACTTACGGAGCGTTGATTTTGCCAACGGCAGTGAGTGGATTTGGAATTTTTCTGCTGAGGCAGTTTTTTCTAACGATTCCGATCGAGCTTGAAGAAGCGGCGATGCTCGATGGCGCAAATCGGTTACAAATTCTCTGGCGGGTGATGTTGCCATTAGCGCGTCCAGCATTGGTGACGCTATTTCTATTTAGTTTTATCGGCGAGTGGAACGATCTGTTTAAGCCACTGGTGTTTACGACGCGCCCAGAGCTGCAAACGGTGCAGCTAGCGTTGGCGGGATTCCAAGAGCAGTTTACTAACGATTGGAAGCTGATGATGGCGGCGGTTGTGATTGCTACGATTCCGGTAGTCGTGCTGTTTTTGTTAGGTCAACGTCAGTTGATTCGCGGTATCGCAACCACTGGAATTAAGAACTAGCGAATGAAAAAGTTAGGAGTCGGCTTAATATTAGTGTCGTTTTTGCCTTGGATTGCAGTGGCGATCGCGCCTTTTTTGGCGGTGTCGATCGCTCAAAAAGCAGTTCTAATTCCCGTGTTGTTAGGAAGTGCTGAAGTGATGTTTTGGCTCGGCATTTTGATCGTTGGCAAAGAGGTCGCCGAACGATATCGACGCTGGTTGAATCCACGTTATTTACGGGAGCGGATTCGGCGACGGTTTCGCTAACTGATTGACGGTAAATTATTCCCAGGTGCCAACGTCGGATGCTTCCTGATCATCGTCTAACTTCAGGCGAATGGTGCGCGAAAAGCCTTCGCCCTTGGGATCGCCGAGACAGAACTCGATCGAGTGGCTAGACAATCCATCCAAGCAGCTTAATAAGGTTCTCAAATGGGGAGAACTGGCTCCGGTGTCGAGATACACCCGTTCAGACAAAGTGTTGATGCGCTTCCAAGTAGTATAGAGTTTGGCGATCGCTTGCTCTAACTGCGCGGCTTGGCTGACTAATTCTGCAGTCGAACTCAAACAGCCTAGGCGTAACGCTTCTTCGAGTGCTAGTTCTAAATCTAAAGACTCGTTGTTTAACGCTTGCACATGAGTTGCCGATTCTAAATAACGAGACAAATAGCGGGCTTCTGAAGTAACTTGTTTCAGCGTATCGACATCGGGGTTTTGAGCTACCGTGTCTCGAATCGAGACTTGATGAGACTCTGGAAGTTTTTCTAGCTGTTTGACTAGCGGCGCTAAATAACGAGTCGGAATCGTTTGATCGGCAGCTTTTTCGCGCACTTCAACGGGCAGCAAATCAGAAGTCATTGCCGTCCAATCATCAGAGAGTTGCCGGACTTCTCGCCGAGTGATGCGATCGCCTTTCCGCGCTGTGTCACCAATCATCTGCTGCACTTCGGGCGCGGCTTGAGCCGTTTCGACAAATGCCCGTTTCGTGAACTGATTCACATCTTCAGGTTCTAAACAGCCGCTCTCAAGCAGCGTATCGGCACTGTTGGCTAGCTCGATTAAGCTATAAGCCTGACTTTTGCTGATTTCCCGATCTTTAAGCCAGTTGAGAAACCCAACGCCTCGACCTTCGCCGCGCTTTTTTTCACGATCGCGCACGGTTTTGAGAATGCGTCCTCGCCAAATGTCGGTTTGTAGGTCAAAGCGATCACATACCTGCCACGCCGTCTCAATCTGCTGCTGAAATTCGAGGTCTAAGATCTGGTCGTCTTCTGGGTCGGGTAGCTGAAAGCCGAGATCTAAGAATGGCTCTGAGTCAGACGGGGCAAGGTTTTTCGGAAATTGAGGCGCTTGAACCATCGGAACGTTTTAATAACAGCCGAACCATTATTGCACGATCGCTTTCCACACTAGCCCAATCACAAAAACGCTGAGGGCTGCAATGCTAACCACTAATAATAAAAATCCGAATAGCAATAGCAACACAAATCCTTGGTTTGCTTTTTTCTGATGCTGAGGTGAATCGAGGTGAGCCTCTAATAGACGAATATTTTTGCTGTTGGCTTTCCAGGTGACATCTAATAAATCTCCGGCAACCGGAACAGTCCCCGCTAGCGTGTCAAATACAAGATTAGACACCATTTGCGTCACGGTCGATCGCGGCAGCCCCAATCGAGCCGACTCCCACACAATGTAGACCGAAAATCCTGCCATCACCAAATCTCCCCCACCGGGAATTAAGCCAACGATCGGGTCAATTCCAACTCGATAAGAGGTAAAGGGAATGGGAATGGCATTATCTAGAATGTGAGCAATCGATCGTAATCGTTGCAGAGAAGCCGTTTTAGAATCGGGTCGCATAGAGGCTCAAAAAACATCAGCATAGAGGAAGTTAAAGCGATCGGTATAGTGTCGAAATCCTTTTGCCCTTCGATGATCTTGGATCAAACTAACAAATCTTTCCCAACTAAGCGCAGCGATCGCACTGTTTCAATCACAACGTCTGCCGCTCGATCGATGTCTTCAACGGTGTTGAATCGCCCAATCCCAAACCGAATCGAAGCATAGGCTAACTCGTCTGAAAGCCCCAAAGCTTGTAGGACGTGGGACGGTTCAATTTTGGCAGACGTGCAGGCCGAACCTGAAGAAACGGCGATCGTGGGCTGCAATCCTAATAAAAGTGCTTGCCCGTCTACGCCTTCTACACTGATGTTGAGATTTCCGGGTAACCGTTGGGTGGGATGTCCGTTTAAGTGAATGCCGTCTATTTGAGATAATTGCTGCCACAGGCGATCACGCAATCCAATCAAACGCTGTGATTCGGTGGGCATCTCTGCGATCGCTAACTCAACCGCTTTGGCAAATCCGACAATCTGGGGCGGATAGAGGGTGCCCGATCGCAGTCCTCGTTCGTGTCCGCCGCCGTGCATTTGAGGTGCCACCTGCACTCTAGGATTTCGTCGTCGCACATACAAAGCCCCGATGCCTTTTGGTGCGTAGACTTTGTGAGCCGTCAAAGACATTAGATCAATCTGCATTGCCTCCACGTCAAGCGGGATCTTGCCGATCGCTTGCGCTGCGTCAGTATGGAACAGAACTTGATGCTCGTGGCAGAGATGCCCGATCGCCTCTAACGGCTGCAACACGCCAATCTCATTATTGGCTGCCATCACAGACACTAAAATTGTGTCCGATCGCAGAGACTTTTCTAGCAAATCTAGGTCGATTAAACCATCTGATTTCACAGGCAGAAATGTCACGTCAAATCCTAACGATTGCAAATAGCGGCAAGGATCAAGAACGGCGTTATGTTCGGTTTGTAGAGTGATGATGTGCCGTCCTCGATCGAGATACGCTTCTGCAACGCCCTTAATGGCTAAATTGTTAGCTTCGGTTGCACCGCTCGTGAAGATAATTTCTTCGGGTACAGCATGAATTGAATTTGCCAGAATTTCTCGTGCTTGCTGAATCGCGGCTTCGGCTTCCCAGCCATAGATATGACCCACACTCGACGGGTTGCCAAACTGCTGGGTGAAATAAGGCAACATTGCGGCTAACACCCGATCGTCTACCGGTGTAGTCGCTTGATTATCAAAATAAATCGGGCGTTGAGCTATCATTCGCCCATTCTAACTGAGGGCGCGTTTGTGAAAGATAGCCGTTTCGCTGTTGATCGAATCCATTTCAAACTACAGAAGGTGTCGAGCAGATGGTCATTGAGTGCCCGTCGCTTGAAACTTGCCATCGAGAAGACAAAGGATGCAGTTTCTGTAATGGACAGACAAAAAGATGACGCACAGGCAGCTTGAGCAAGTCTGTCAGCATTTGAAGCAATACTGCGCTCCCCACACCGGAAAAACTTGTACATCCACTGGGCAAAGGGTTCGAGGCACTAAACGTCCAGGCGCAGTCGTTGTTGGTGTCTGGCAAACCTACTTGATAGTGACCCTCTTAACGTATTCCCCGGTGCGGCAGCAGGAGATTCGCCAGTACGATGTGAAGCGCACCTTGTTCAGAGAGGTTAATCATGAAGGGCAACCGATTTATGTGGCTCGAAATATCCACCACGAAGGCGAACACATCACCGGCACAACGCGAGATTATTGCTTGCCATCCGTTTTAACTCAGGATCTAGACACCTGGATTCAGGTATATCTCCCGATGGTCAAGCAGGTGGTGCTAACGCTAGAAGGATAGTTAAATTTTTTTGGGTACGAGCTGGCGGATCTAGAGCTGCTTCGGCAACAGCTAGTTTCTGCTTTGCAGGGTGAGGTTCCTGCTAGAGTCACGAACACTCAGAAATACATTGAAGCTCTGGAGCAAAAATTACAGAGATTGGAAAAGCGTATTGCGGCTTGGGAACCTGCAAAAAGAAATGTGGAAAACTCCGACTGTTTGTTTCTGACATTTAGCGGAATGCACTTCGACCAATTGGGGAATCCTCCATCGGCTGCTCAAGTTTATTCCGGAGTTACTAATGCGGTCTCTAAAGCTTCTAGATTCTTGTTTAATCAGGAACATCGACTGGCGTTGCTGAATGCAAGTATGAATCTGTCTATCGAGGCTGAACCCTTTCGCCCCTAAATCCCCCAATTTTGGGGGACTTTAAGATTCTGGTTCCCCTCAAACTTGGGGGGCTAGGGGGGCAATTCATATTTGCATTCAGCAACGCCCA
>JAYVFW010000648.1:0-2407 GCA_043772715.1 Phormidesmis sp.
TAGCATTTCTGTTGACGCTGCGCGTTTAACCAGTTTGTATTTTGAGGCACTTCTGGAAAAGAATTAAAGTTATAAAGCAGCAAAAAATCTGGGTTTTCAGCTTTTGCCAACATTTGAATATTGCCCCAAACTCCAAACGGGTGAGGGGTTTGTTGCCAAAGCCAATCGACTGAGCTAGGGTTCAACCCGCTATAGCTGCTAATCATTCCAACAATCTTTTTAGTCATATATCTAGTTTTTTATGAGGTTAAGTTTAGGTCGTAGGTCGCATTTTCTCATCTACATAGCTCAAAATCTTTTCTATGCGATTCTCCCAAGAAAATTGTTGTCCAAATTCAATATTTTCTGCATATCCTTCAATCTTCCGAGGATATTTTTTGAGAGCAGATTGCAAACAATTTGAAAACTGAATCGGATCATCTGGCTCACACCAATTCATCGCTAATTGAGGCAATTTGAACTCCAATAAAGGCGCGATCGTGGTGGCTACGATCGGCGTTCCAGACGCGATATATTGAAAAAACTTAACAGGATTCGTAAAATCTGCTTCCTTCCCAGAGCAGTGAGGATGAGCTAAAATATCAGCCGCTTGAAACAAACTCACTAATCTTTGACGAGGCAAAATCCAGCCTAGAAATGTAATGTTATCAATCCCTTTTTGCTGAGAAAGTTCTCGATAAGCGTCAACTTGAGAATCCGTTCCACCCGTTACCACAAACTGAATTTTAGGTAACTCTCTAGCAACCTCAATTAAAAGGTCAACGCCTTTAAACCGATAGAGCGCTCCAGAATAAACAACTAGCTGATTCCGTCCATTTTTTAATAATTCTCGCCGCCAATTTTCAGCCTCTTGAGGTTGTCTGATTAAGAACGATCGCTCAAATCCGTTATGCAGCGCGATCGCTTTTTCTGCTGGCATTCCACACCGCACTAAGTTTTCTTGCGTCAGCCTAGATTGAGTGATCGCCACCTGAAACAAAGGACTCGAAACAATCTCTTTCTCAAACGGAGTCTCTTGATAATAGTGAGACTCATAAATTACCGGAATCTTATTTTTAATAGCAGCTTTAGCAAAATTCCAATTGCGAGTATGAATTAACTTTATCTTCGGCAGAATGTGAACGGGCAAATAATATTTGCAAACGATCGTGCTGGAGTTAGTGAATTTGTTAGAGGCTCGGTCAGATAGCCAGGGCATCGGGAGGGGAGCAATATTTAGATGCTCTTGAGTGTTATAAAACTCTGCAAAAGCGCGATCGGGTTTCTGTAGTTTGAACGGAGCCATCCACGCGATCGGATTAAATTTACCTAATGCTTGATCAGGATAAGTCAACACTGTCGAATAACCAAGATTTGCAGCCGCATTCGCACACAAAACATCGTGAATTTCGTGAGCCGTATCTGGCTTGAGCGACAAATGGTTTGAAAAGAAAAGATAATGCTTTTTCAAAATAATCTCCTCTATTCTGCGATGACTTGCTGAGTGCAGGTAGGCTGCTCATTTTCTGAAAACTGCATCGCATAAAGACGGGCATATAGCCCCTGTCGCTGCAACAAACCCTCGTGAGTGCCCACTTCGACGACTCGACCTTTATCAAGCACCGCAATCTGATCTGCTTTCTGAATAGTCGAAAGACGATGAGCAATCACCAGCGTGGTACGATCGCGGCTCAACTCATCGAGAGCTTGCTGCACGAGTCGCTCAGAAACGGTGTCAAGCGCACTCGTTGCCTCGTCGAGAATCAGAATATCAGGATCACGCAGCAGCGCCCGCGCGATCGCCAACCGTTGACGCTGACCGCCCGACAGCATTACGCCGCGATCGCCGATCGCAGTGTCAAACCCTTGAGGCAGATTGACAATAAACTCATAGGCGTTGGCGCGTTTTGCGGCTTCAACAATCTGCTGATCGGTGACTTGCTCACAGGCATAAGCGATATTGTTTCGCACCGAGTCGTTAAACAGAAACGTATCTTGACTGACAATGCCCATTGACTGACGCAGCGATCGCACATCTAAATCTCGGAGGTCGCGATCGTCGATCAGAATCCGTCCGCGAATGGGGTCATAGAATCTGGGGAGCAGGTCTGCGATCGTAGACTTTCCTGCCCCTGATGAACCGACTAACGCCAACGTCGTTCCTTTGGGCAACCACAGATCGATTCGGTCTAACACCAACCCTTCATAACCGGGGTAAACAAACGATAACCCCTCAAATCGGATGCCCTCTTGCAGGGGCTGATAAGGCTGAATGCCCAGCGCCATAAACGGTTTATTGTCACGGCGCAGAAAATCATGCACCACCGCAACGCTGGGAGCCGCCCCCGCAAATCCGCCTCGAATGCCATTCAACTGCGAGACAAATGGCAAAAGACGAAACAAAATCAGTAAATAAGTCAGCCGCACT
>JAYVFW010000649.1:0-6698 GCA_043772715.1 Phormidesmis sp.
CCCTTTCAACCTGCCTCAGAAAGGACAGGTGATTGCGACCCGCGACCGCTCAAGTCATTCCTGTCATTCCCCCCTTTCAACCTGCCTCAGAAAGGACAGGTGATTGCGACGGCAGCTAACTAAAACCTAGACTATGCAAAGGTTTCAGAAGGTATTTGCGCGGATCGCATTACCTGCCCTTCTCCAAACCTGAGATTTCATAACTTTAGAGATGATCTAGAGCCAGAAATCTATGCAGCAAAGGGATTCGCGCACTTGCGCGAATCATGCCAAAGAATTACTTCTTTATGGATCGCTGAAATGAAGAATAGAAGCGGGTTCCCCCTTGGTTGGAGGTGGTTCGGTAGCCACTACAGCAGTACATCCGCGCCCTTTTTGCCGGGAGCGCACCTACGCCATAATTGAAGCAGATTAACTCCTCAACCATGACTTAATCTCGTTTAAGAAACCGAAGTCTCTCATTCGACGGCATCAGGGTGAGCAGCTACCAGGGTCAGAAAGCAAGACTGTCTAACGACAGCCAAACTAACCCTTACTTTGCACGAACGTATACTGCAAGCACCATACGTCGCGGCGCTGTTTGACTCATTCAGTTTTCAAGGTACAAAGCTTTGGCTCTAGGCCTTTCTAGGAGCGTGCTTGGTAAGCAGCGATCGCTACATTTTTGGCTTTCTCTTCCAGCCTGCCAACCAAGGGCTGTTTCGCTTCTTCGATGGCAAGACCGAGTTTGCTCGCTTGGCTACGGATGCTCTCAATGAGCCTACTGTAGCTCCAACGGTGAACACTAGCGCGATACTGCTTGGCATATTTCTGTTGTCCTTCCAGATAGCCCGGACTTTTTTGCTCGGCTCTGGCTTTGATCTCCGCTTCGACGATTTCTCGAACGTCTCCCAGCTTTGGTATGGCGATACTGCCAGCATTGTAGCTCTTAGCGATCGCCACGATCTCTTTTGCCAGTAAACGATCAACGTACTGCCCCAGTTCCGATTCTCCAAAGCGGTTGGGCGCGGCTTGCTTTTGAGCCTTATGACGCTGATGAGCAGTTTTCTGCTGTTCCGAGCGTCTCCGAGTGAGGAGCCTGTAGTTCTCACCTAGCAGTTGCCGAACCCCATATTGGGCGAGAACCCGGTTGGCATGGGCATCCCAAATGACAATGGCAGCAGGTTTTTCTAAACCCAGGCTGAGTCCTACTAAAACGTGAGACTGACCCTTGTAGATAGGCTTACTGGGGCGATCGAAGGGAGTGTTGATGCGAGTCAGCGTGGAGTTAAGACGCTTTACATAGGCTTGCTGGGTTGCCAGTAGATCGCCCTTATCTTCCATTTGAGTGATTTTCTTAGCAATATCTGCTGCCTTTTCTAGACGGACTTGCTCTGCGCCTTCAACTGTCCAGAGCCGCGTGTCAATGGTGCAGTGGAGGGTGAGCCGATGCACATTCCAGGGATGTCCCTTCCCTTCGTCTTCCTGCCATATTAGGTGAGCAGAGCGGAGGGTAAACAGACCACTGGAATGCTGATTTTTGCTAGCTCGTTTTGTCTCCTGGTCGCTCAAAAATCTTTTGAACCAGTGAAGCTGGCGTTGATCGCAGTAGATGGCAAAAGTGTAGTCACTTAAGCCGTTGAAATGAACACAGAGCCGACCTTTAGCGTTTTTCTCCCAAACTAAATCTTCATTCGTCTTAAAGAAAAGTGGGAATGGGAGAACGCTCGGCTTGGTTAGCAATCGATCTTGCCAGCGTTTAGCTTCAGCATTATCCTTTGGAACCGTTTGGGTTGCTGTTTCAAGGGCATCAAGCCAGCTTTGCCCAGTCAGGTCGCGCCCATGCGGTATGCGACCTTCGATTTGTTCTTGCAACCGTTTGACTTGAATCTCAACCTTACGACGACGCTGAGCAAATTTTTGTGGGTCTTCGTTTTGCTGTGGCAGTTTGCAGCCGTTTTTGAGCAGGAAGGCGATCACACATCGCTCTAGAACCGATTTTGTATCCTGATAGCGCTCGAAAAGCTGGTTGGCTAGACTGCGGTCTGAGGGATTTGCCTTCTTTTTGGTCTTCTTGCCTTGATTCTGGGTTGGCTTGTCTGAGGGCACGGCTGGTTGAAGCTGCGCTAAAAGTGCAGCAGCACGATCTTGAATGCTGGCAAGTTCAATGCCGCTCTCTTGAACCAATGCCTCATCGCTCTTGAGCATATCCAGCCAACGCAGTTTGCCATCTACCCTTCGCTGAAGGTGCTGCTGAATTTTGAGCCAAGACTTGTAGATGTAATCTGCCATGTGAACAGCAGAACTGTAGAGCCGTGCGGGTTGCCCAGTAAAACGAGCATCGGTTTTAAGAGGTTGGCAAAGTTGGCTCACAACTGCCGTTGGATGCTTCCCCCTTTGCCGCCAAGCCTCAAAGTCTGAATGCTGGCTCATCTGCTCCAAAATTTCATTGATTAAGGGGGTATTGCGCCCCGCCATTAAGCTCCAGAAATATTGCCGAGTGGCTTCACTAGCAACCAGACGACATTGAATCGTGATCTGACTCATGAAGTTTAGTCCGTCAACTAGAACTAAAGTACTATAAAAGCATAATGTTTTCAATAGGTTAAAGTGTTGTCAATTTCTTTTTGTAGGATGGATCGTATGAAAGGAAGATTTTTTACGAGCACGGAAGCGGCTGAAATTACACGCTGCTCCTGACGGCAGTTGCAGTATTGGCGAGAACAGAAGATCGTAGTACTGACTGTTAACACGACGGGTAAAAGGCGTAACGTCTATTACTCCTTAAAGGACTTATTAGCTCTAACGCTGATGGGTGGTAGTCTAGACGTGTTGTTAAATTCTATAGAAAGCCTACCTAGTAACACATCTAGTTCATCCAGCAACATCTCCGAAACACTACCCTCTACTGCATCATTAGAATTTTGCCGTTCCAACTCTCCCCGTCTAACGCCAGTGCCGTCGATGCCTGTAGTTCTGACTGCGGATTGTACAAGCTAGACGCTTTGCTAAATCTCAGCCACGCCAGCGTCCACAATTTGCTGCTCCGGTGGGTAAAGTCGGTCATCTGCGCTCAAAAAATTGATTTCGGGGTCACTACTTAAAGAGTCTAGTGTCGTATAGAGTTGCAGCGGGCTAGCTTGATCGATCGGCATTTCCCAAAACACCAGATAGAACTCTGCCCAAAAAGTCAGCGGCTCTGGTTTGAGGAGATCCCCTGCCACTGCCAGTCGCGTCGCTCCATGTTCGGCTCGCAGTAGTTTAGCGGCATGATGTGCCAGTGCCCACCATGCCGCTTTGCGCGCTTTAGCATTGAGAATCGCCATTCTGGTCTTAATCAACGCCTCGACCCACTGCTGCGGATGAAACAACCGCATTACATCCAGCACTCCCAACGTCATCAACAGCATTCCCAGCAAGTCCCGACTGCCTGCTTTTCCGCCGATCCAAGGCTTGCCCTCCACAGACTCAAACTTGGACTCTGGACACCAGTAAAGGTAGTCGTCAAACTTGATCGCCGTTGGCTCCAGCCCGATCGAAAACTGAGTGGGCAGTCGCTCCCAATCAATTCCCGACTCTCCCCCAGGCATACGTGCGACGGTAGGCGCATCCTCGGCAACTTCAAACAAGTCCCAATTCCCCCGATACTCCCCCCCTTCTCCCGCCACCCAGAGCTTGCTAGGAATAAATGTCAGCCCCGGCACACTGGAAACTGCATATCGCCCGGTGGCATCGGGATGCTGAACCTCATAAATCCCATTCACCCACCGCAGGAATCGCACCTGTTCCTGTTGGGTATCCACCATCCAAAGTTCGGGAACGCCTGCTGCTTGATAGCGCGATCGCTTCACCTCCCAGTCGTGAGCTTCACAGCCCGGTGTCACAAACTCCACAACTACAGCCGCCGTCCCCTCTAAGTAATAGTCATAGAGGCAACTTCCGCTCTGAGGGCGAAAAAACAGAATGTCGGGCATCAGCCCATCGTCACCCAGGCGATTCACAAACGCTGACCCGATCGCCTGACCTAGCTTCTTATGCTGCTCCCTCAACTGGAAAAATGCCATGAACAGCGACTCGCGAACGTCTGCCCGTTTTCGGTTCCAGTGTGACAAAAACTGTGGCAACTTAGGCTCAAACTCAGCCGTCTCTGCCCAAGTTCGCACCGCCTCAAAATCAATGTCTTCCAGGTCTTGAACCATGGGTGCTTCAAACACGATCGAGAGCGCCTGCCACCATAGTGGTTCGGGAGCGAGGGCGATCGCTGCCTCCAATCCCCATCCCCGCACAATATGGCTAAGTAGTAATCGGCTATGGGACAAGCTTTTGCCGATGATTACCTTGCCCTCAATCAGCTCGATTTTGGTGCGGGGTTCCCACTGGAGATATTCATCAAAGAGGTCAGAGGACATGGCTAGAGTTCTCCTACTTGCAACGCACTACCGTTGACGTTTGAACTGAAACGCCTAGGAGCCATGATCGAGTGTTCAGAATGCCAAGATTATAGTACGTTTGCTCCAAAAGACGGCTGGGTAATCTTGCAAGTTTGAACACAAGTTCTGTTGCAGCTCCCTAATCAAACACGATCGAGTTTCTCCTCTTTTCCAGGGGTGGATAGTGGTCAGGGAAGGAGGAGAGAACGCAAGACAGGCTGGTAACCTCTGTATAGATGAGCGTCCCCACGCCTAATTGTGATCTCCATACAGCCAGCGGAAACGCCAAGGTCTATGAAGCGCGCTGTCACGTCGATTGCTCTCTTGGTTGTCTTGCTAGCCACTCAAACTCCTGCACAAGCAGATGTGACCGCGAAGGGGGTCTCGATCGGAGATGGCACACACTCACCATGCAGCAGAACAACCGTAAAGTCACAATCTGGCTCACTGTATTGATGCAAAAACTCCGGAATTCGCACGACATCAAATGAGTGAACGACGGTAAGAAACAAATGAATCGACATAGAGATGCCCTTGATTTCCCCAGCGAGTGGGGACTGTCAAGATTCACCTCTCGCTAGAACACTCTTTCATTGTTTCCATTCAATTGATTTCCCCAGCGAGTGGGAACCGATCATATTGCATCACGTCCCCAAGCTCATCTTTCCTGTTTCCATTCAATTGATTTCCCCAGCGAGTGGGAACTAAAGATTGCAAACGTCCGCCAGTGGTTCGAGAGCTTGCCTGATGGCTCGTTTCCATTCAATTGATTTCCCCAGCGAGTGGGAACAATACAAGTTTTGATTTTAGACTTCCCGTGCGCGTTTGCGTTTCCATTCAATTGATTTCCCCAGCGAGTGGGAACTCAGCGCTTTCTGGATTCTCAGCAATTGAGCATGAGTTTCCATTCAATTGATTTCCCCAGCGAGTGGGAACCGGTCAAAAAATCAAATCGCAGCGGTTGAACCACGCCGATGAGTTTCCATTCAATTGATTTCCCCAGCGAGTGGGAACGTGATTGACTGTGTAAAGCCGTCGCCTGAACCCATTCCGGTTTCCATTCAATTGATTTCCCCAGCGAGTGGGAACCCGTTAGTCACTCCGTTCGAGATCTTGGATACCGACCTCATTGACGTTTCCATTCAATTGATTTCCCCAGCGAGTGGGAACGATACACCTGGCGTTATCGCCTCTGTTAAGCGTGAGAAAGTGTTTCCATTCAATTGATTTCCCCAGCGAGTGGGAACTTCGCGACATCGGGCGCGACGACATCACTCCGATCCATGAGTTTCCATTCAATTGATTTCCCCAGCGAGTGGGAACACGTAGACGGCACTTATCAGCCATCGGGTAACTATGGTTTCCATTCAATTGATTTCCCCAGCGAGTGGGAACATCTGGGACGATCGATGGTCGCCTTACTCCGAAGGGCATGAGTTTCCATTCAATTGATTTCCCCAGCGAGTGGGAACAACTGGAGGCACAACCGCTTGCATTAATCAAATGGACAAATATCTAGTTTCCATTCAATTGATTTCCCCAGCGAGTGGGAACCTGGTGGGGCTGGGGTGAGCTTCGGTTATCGCGTTTTTCGCGTTTCCATTCAATTGATTTCCCCAGCGAGTGGGAACCCGGACTTCCCTGACGAAGACTTCTTTGATCCTGACGACGATAGTTTCCATTCAATTGATTTCCCCAGCGAGTGGGAACTAGCTCAAAACTTTTTGAAGGCTCGTTGCCATTCCTTGTTTCCATTCAATTGATTTCCCCAGCGAGTGGGAACCTCAATCTCGTCAGAAAACACGATCGCGCCATCAGCCGTAAAGTTTCCATTCAATTGATTTCCCCAGCGAGTGGGAACTAGATTGAATCCGTTTGAAGCCGTCCCGCCTAGCAAATTCATGTTTCCATTCAATTGATTTCCCCAGCGAGTGGGAACGACAAACCAAATTGGAGACACGATCACAGGTCAAGTCTGTTTCCATTCAATTGATTTCCCCAGCGAGTGGGAACTTCAAACCAATGACTCATGCAGCCACGTCTAAATTCACTCGTGTTTCCATTCAATTGATTTCCCCAGCGAGTGGGGACTTTCGCCTCTACACTCAGCAAAGCAGGGTTGCGTAAGTTTCCATTCAATTGATTTCCCCAGCGAGTGGGGACTTAAGCAAAGCAAATGACACTTATTTATCAGGTCACAATCGTTTCCATTCAATTGATTTCCCCAGCGAGTGGGGACTTCTGAACCTTGATAGATCGTTTCTATAAGTTCCAAAGTTTCCATTCAAT
>JAYVFW010000650.1:0-2400 GCA_043772715.1 Phormidesmis sp.
CGTATCTACGTCACAGTGACCGCATCAACCAGCAGCGCAGCCGCAGCCGGCAAGAGGCTGCTCTCGAAACGCTTGACATTGAAGTAGACAAACCTTTTGCCACTCTGGTGTTTGCCGTGATGGTGGTTTACCGTGACCTTGGCGCTGAAGCTCCCATCCATGCGATCGCAGGTCAAGTTTGGCAAGGCAAGACGCAAATCCTAGCAATCAATCCGATTCACTGCGTCGGCATGGTGCCTGCTCAGGTGCATGAATACATCCAAAAGATGCTGCACGCCTTGGGCGATCGCTATGGCATCAAGAAGTTTGCCAGCTTAGAGCGACTTGACCCTGACCATTGCCCGATCGAGCCGTGCCCCAAACGACCAACTTGGACTTAGACGGGGAGCTGCACGTTAATCTACCTCCTAACCCTCTCCTGCTAATGAAGCCAAAGCCTTCCAACCTTGCCAAATTCTTATTTACACCAGAAACCTTTAGATTGTGGCATTTGCTAGAAGTGGGAAGGCTGGCTCCAACTGAAGTCGTTCTTGGTGACATTTGGGTTGAGCTAGAGTGCGCCTTGGAAACAGGTGACGATTGCCTTCAGTTGCAAATTGCCGGGGAAGTCATCACCCAGATCTCAGATGTATTTACCCTGCGATCGCAAGCTGCCTTCGATGAGATTGAAGCGACGAATGCCCATGACGGTCCCGTGATGTCACTGTGCGAGTTTGACTCTTACGTCCGTCAGACGATGCAGATTGATTTGGAGCAGCATATTGAGCCACTCGAAAAGCTTGAGTTGTCTGATTTAGAGGTAGATGAACCTGAGATTAGTGATGACCAATCTCTCGTGGGAAACGTGACAAAGGAGTTACTGCTGTCGGTGCTAGATGCGCTGCACTTAGAGCCGCCCATCAGTGAAGAGGCGCAGATGCAGGCAATTAAAGTCCTGTCTCACGGGGAAGACATACCGCTGTGGTCGAATCGATTGAACGCTTACCTATCGAAGCGCTATTCAACGGGGCAACCGATCACGCTTCTAGACCTCCCTCAAGCCTTAGGAATGCCCATCGCTGAGGTGTGGCTAGGGTTTCTGTTGGGAGATCATGACTATCAATTGCGTCGAACTGGCGATGACTTCTATAGTGCCAATGACATTGAAGTAGTGCTAAAGGGTGATTTAGGGGCGCTTGAAGTGAGTTGATGTTAGGTGAAGTCTAAAAAGGCGGTCAACAAATTCATAACGTAACAATATACTCCGCCCTGACTAAAGCGTTCAGGCTTTTATCGGTTTTTCGTTACGAAATAAGATTGAGGGTGGAATAACGTACGAAATGATTTGTACCAATTTCAACAACGTCTGTCCACACAGTTTATGAGGCTTTCAAAGGGGGAACTAGCCATTTGGACACTCTTGAGATGGGGGCAGTCAGGACTCATCCCCCCTGTGGTGAAGCTCTCTATAAATTTAGGGTATGGACTCGATAGCAAAAGCACCGTCTATCAAGGGTTTTGTGTCTTAGACCATACCCTAAACGTTTATCCTGTCCCTTTACCCCGGCTGGATTCCTTTTTCTCTATTCCTGCCTTGGCTTTGGGCACTCTAGAACTCATCAATGCTCGGTTCATAAGTGTGGGAGGTCGTGATGGCGAAAGAAGGGCTGCTGCTGATTATTGAGTCCCCTGGAAAACTGAAGAAGATTACCCAATACTGCAAAGAATTGGGCTATGACGCAGTGGTGAAAGCCTCAATGGGCCATATTCGGGAGCTATCCAGCACAGGTGAAGACGGCTGGGGTTTTGCAATTGAGGGTAGCAAGATAAATTCTGACTGGTCGGTGACCACCAGCAAAAAGAAGAACGTTGCCGAAATTAAGGCGCAGGCAAAAGGACGAAGGGTCATTCTTGCCACCGACGGCGATCGGGAAGGTGAGAGTATCGCATGGCACTTAGCTCAGGTGCTGAAGCTGAAGAACCCCGACCGCATTACCTATGCCGAGATTACCAAGGATGCGCTAAAAGCTGCACTCGATAAACCCCGTAAACTAGATGATGGTCTGGTGGGTGCTGCTCTAGGACGGGCCCATCTCGATAAAATGGTGGGCTATTCTGGCTCGAAGCGAGTGGTTTGGGCGCTCGACATCGGCGCTAAATCGATGGGTCGCGTTCAGTCAAGCGCTCTATGGATTTTAGTGAAACGAGAGCTAGAAATTCGTAACTTTAAGCCCACAACCTATTTCAGCCTCTCTACCACCTACGGCGAAGGCTTCAAAGCATTCTATCGAGCTAACTCAGGGAAAGTTTCAGAAGCTGTTGAAGTCGCTGATGATTCGGGCGAGGAAAAAGAAGGGTCTGAGTCTGATCGGGTGACTGACAAAGCTGTAGCTGAAAAGATCTTAATGATCGCCCGTTCTG
>JAYVFW010000651.1:0-2396 GCA_043772715.1 Phormidesmis sp.
AATCCGATCGTGAAGGATCGGTACGACTGACCCTTACAGAATCCTTATCCTGTAAGCATTCCTTATAGTATTTGCGCGGATCGAATTTTTCAAGTCAATAAGCAAAGACTTATTGAAAATAAATAATGCTTAAACTCTCAAAACCCTTATTTCACAAGGTTCGCGGATCGCTACGACAGAATAAGGGTTTCAGAGAATCGTCTTCATCCGCGCATCGTTCGTCTATTCTTCATCCCACAACAACCAAAACCCTCACGAAGCTCCTTTTTGCGAGGGTAAAAAACCTAAAAACCGCTCCGACTTTAGAGAATCGTCTGCAAACGATCGGTGCAATCTTAAAAAGGGTCATGCTCCCAAGTAACAGTAATGCTTAGTTTACCAAAAGCTTCTTCGATCGTCGCTCTCGTTTGCTGACTGTATCCGCCAAATAGATGAATTCTGGGCTGACGATCGGGAAAATAAGTTTGATAAACCAGCACTTTCGTTGCATCCTTCCAGTTGTGAACGTGTTTGATTTCAATCACTTCCTGGTCAGTCAAAAGGTCGATCGCACCCGCAGGAGTTTCCACATCTCGCTTTCCGCCTTCGCGCTCTTGCATGATCACTTGAATCATCGATTCAGTTTCGGGTCTGGTAGCGCTTTCCATACTTTCTCCTTGTTGCAACTGAGTGATGCAGTTTTGGCATTGCTGAATATGAGTATGAATCGTTGAGTCATTACAATCTTGAAAGCCCCCTAAATCCCCAATTCTGGGGGACTTTGAGCGGATCTTGTTCCCCCAAAATTGGGGGTTAGGGGGCGTGTTCATTCCTTAATTTTGCAACGGCTCTAAACTAATGCGATCGTACCTGATCAATCAGTCTTCACCCCACAACAACCGAAACCCCCGTGAAGTTCCTTGCTGCGAGTGCAAAAACTCCAAAAACCGCTCTGACTCTAGAGAATCATCGGGAAAAATCGTCAGCAACTCCAGAAATCGCGGCGTTGGTCTAGGAATCGGCTTGCCCCCAGGCTCGATCGGTCGGTTTAGCCCCACCACTGGATACATTCGATGCCAGATTCGCCCAATCTCACCCATTCGCCCCGTCACCGAAGACCGATAAATAGAACCCTCCTCCTGCACCCGCGCAATTTTTTGTTGATAAGAACCGTGAAACCAAGCGATCGCTTCACTATCTTCTCGATCGTCTGCCTCCCGTCCCCAAATCTGCGCCCGTTGCGGATGCCAACTCTCGCGCCAATCTGCACAACCGTCTGGATATTGCTCTGGCTGTAGCTGCATCCACTCTCGCGCCGTTTGTCGCACTTTTTCGATAAACTCACCCAACTTATCCAACTTTCGCACCTGCACATCTTGAATCAGTGCCCGATCGCCCAACCACTGCCAATGACAGCCAATCAACGGTTTATAGCTGTCTTCGTAGTATTCCTCGAAAAATAATCGGTGATCCGATCGTCGCCAAGATTTGCCAAACCCACCTAACACCATTGCAAACTGAGTGAGTTGTGATATCAATCTTTTTAGCGTTACCGTTTGCGTTGCGTCTAGTATGGTCTGAGTTAATAACCAGGCGAGTTCTCCTTGCACTTCATAAGTTGGATGGTTATGTTTCCCAAATGGTTCAATCTGCAATCGAGATTCTTGAAATCGCATTCTCAAAAGCCCAACCGTTCCGCCGCCGTTGCTGATGCCGCCAAATAATTGCTCGATGATTTTTTCTGCCGATCGTCCGTTGGTCAGTCCGCCAAAAATCCGCAGAGCATGACCTCGCACTGCCGATCGAAACACATTCGGACGAAACTCTCCCGTTCCATCGATCAGCTTTGCTGCTTGTCCTTGCCCCTGCAATCGGGTCTGATAGAGAATGTAACCGTGAGACTTGCCGACGACTTCGGGCTGCCCGTAACCTGCACATACTCGGCTGCCGATGCCAGTCTCGATCGCTCGTTCCCAAATCCCCCAAATCTCTGCCCACTGCTGATCACTCAGTTGTATGGTGCTAGAAATCTCAAACCGCATCGTCGGCTTATAGAGTGACACCTGGACAAATGCACTCGATTTTTCTGACTGATCTTTGACCTGTCTTCCCTGCTGCGGATGCACGATATCTACAAGGTGATCTGTCCAATTGTCGTTGATGGGATAGCCGCCGTGAAAGCGCAAAATCCCCGGTTGCCAATCTCGATTTGGGAGCGGTTTTCCACAGTAGAAAGCGGCTTGTTCGGGCGTACAGGCACGACGAAAAATCCCCTTCATGCTGCTGCCAGGATAGTAAGGATTGCCCCGCGCTCCAATCACCGGACGAATGACCCCATCATCGACTCCACTGTTAGAAACGACGCGCCAAGTGAAGGTGCGATCGCGCGTCTGCGTCCCAAATCTAGAATCGGGTAA
>JAYVFW010000652.1:0-6653 GCA_043772715.1 Phormidesmis sp.
AGCGATCGATTTGAGCGGTAGAGGGTTGCTCACAACTAGGTCAGATATCTGCAATTGTTGTGAACATCGCCTTCGTGGGTTCTCATCGAGTCATTATAGGTCTTAGATGAAAGCGTTTTTAACGGGAATTTACAATAATTCAAATTCGGTACAAAGTTGACGATGACTGGGTTCTGACTTTTGACAAAGTTTAAAAAGTCAAGCATCTGTTGATTAAGTTTACATACCTCAACGATTGAGAAGAAATATCAAATCCATAGAAAAAGGTCAATGTTTTACTTAACTTATTATTAATATATCTTTGTGAAAATGACGAGTGATGGGCGCTCTCAGCATTTATATAAAGAATTTAGCGGAGAGGATTCGATGTTTTCCGCTATAGTTCCGTATGGATGGCTTAATGAGGCGGTGTTTTAGACCGGGGATCACTCGTTTCTATCGGGCGATCACTGCTAAGACTTCCTGCTATTGATTATGTCTGACCGCTTGTTATTAGGAGTGTTGCCTGGTGTTTGGGATCAATCTCTGGCGTGGTGTTGCGAGAACGTTACTCATATCTGGACTACTGGTTTGCTGTCTAAATCTGTGGGGGTGTGGCGGCAGTTCGCGTGCAGTTCCCAAAAGCCGTTCAGTCTCTCAGCCCTCTGCTAAGGCGGCTCCCGTTAAGCTGGTTGACAAGATTTCGGAGATTTCACCCCCAGAGGCGATTCAAGAATTGCGGGCAGTGCTCGAAAAATATCAGCCGCAGGTGACGATCGTCTCTCCTCGTTCCAATGAGGTGTTGCAAGATGACGCGGTATCTGTTCGCTTGCAGGTGAAAGACTTGCCTCTATTTAAGGATGAGAAACTAGCGCTAGGTCCGCACCTGCATCTCTTTTTAGATAACCAGCCTTATCAAGCGGTTTATGACGTGAGTCAGCCGATCGTGCTTAAAGATTTAGCACCCGGAACTCACACGCTTCGAGCTTTTGCGAGCCGCCCCTGGCACGAGAGCTTTAAGAATGAGGGCGCTTATGCCCAGACAACCTTTCATGTCTTCACCAAAACTTCAGATAACAATCCCAACCCAGATCAACCTTTGCTGACTTACAGCCGTCCGCAGGGTGTATATGGCGCAGAGCCAATCATGCTCGATTTTTTCTTGACAAATGCGCCATTGCATCTCGTGGCTCAAGAAGACGATCAAGATAATGTGGCAGATTGGCGCATTAAAGTGACGGTCAATGGCTCAGAGTTTGTGCTCGATCGCTGGCAGCCTCTTTATCTCAAAGGCTTCAACCCTGGTAAAAACTGGGTGCAATTGGAGTATATCGATGAGAAGGGCAATCCGATTCAAAATGTCTATAACAACGCGGCTCGGAGCTTCACCTACACTCCCAATGGGAAAGACACCCTTTCTAAGCTAGTTCGCGATGAGCTTTCGTTTGCTCAAGTTCACAGCATTGTTGATCCTAACTATAAAACTGAGACTTCAGAACCCAACTCTGAGCCTGTGCCAGATCCGATCGTGCCTCTTCCAGCCCCGGCTCCAGTGGTGAAACCGTCTCCTGAAGTTGAAAAGCCGCATATTGTTGCACCTGCTCCTCAAGCAGAGAAAGACACGATCGAGCCATCGGCACCTCTGAAATCTGAGGAACCTACACCTGTACCTAAACCTGTAGAAGAACCCAAAAGTGGATTCTTCAATCGTTTCCGTCGTCCGGTTGAAACTGCGAAACCGTCTCCTAGCGTTACTCCCGAACCGATTCCGAGTGTGATGCCCGCTCCAATCGAGACGATCGAAGAACCTGCACCCAAGTTGGAGGAGGATAAACCCGCTGAAATCAAGACTCCGAGGCCAGGATTCTTTGATCGCTTCCGTCGGACTGAAAGCCCGAAACCCTCTCCTGTCGTCATTCCTGAACCAACTCTGAGTGTGCCGCCTGAGATTGTACCAATCGAGAAACCTGCACCAGAAATCCCAGAATCAAAGGTTCCTGAAGTTCCTGTCCCTCAAAAGACCCCACCGCCGAAGGCTAACTTTTACGAGCGCTTCCGTCGGACTGATAAAACGCCAAAGCCTTCACCTAGTATGGCTCCGACACCTTTGAATAACATTGAGGAACCCACAACTGAGCCAGCAGAAACGAAACCACCCAATCCCAACCCTGAACTAAAGACAGAACTAGAGCGTCGATTGGGCATTCCGCTGACTTCACCGGGCAAAACCTCGATCGTTAAGCCCAGTTCTGAAGCGATAGTCAAACCTGCTGAGTCAAAACAGCCCGAGCCATCAGAGGTTATTGAAGTTAAGCCAGTTGAACCGAAGCAGCCGATTCAGCCCAGACGACCCAATCAGTTTCGTCGCCCGACTTCTAGTCCGATCGAGTCTCCTCAAGCCCCAATCAAGCTACCAGAGACTTTGGAGGCACCTTCCAAAGAATCCACTCCTATCAAGGCAGTTCAGTAAATGAGTTTTCGCTAAGGTTGAGATGGAAAGTCTTTAGCTGGCAAAAAATTCATGGCTCGCGTTCGTGCCCCCGAATTGCCTCAAAATAGTGTTTGGTTGAACACTGATTGCCCCCTCTCGCTTAAAAGCTTGAAGGGGCGTATCGTATTGCTGGACTTTTGGACTTATGGCTGCATCAACTGTCTTCACGTTCTGCCAGACCTAAAATATCTGGAGCAGAAATATCAAGACAATTTGACGGTGATTGGAGTTCACTCGGCAAAGTTTGATCACGAGAAAGACACTGAAAATATCCGTCAAGCGGCGCTTCGCTATGGCATTCAGCACCCGATTTTGGTAGACCGGGATTTTGAGGTTTGGCAGCAATATGCCGTTCGTGCCTATCCAACATTTGCGGTGATCGATCTTAAAGGTTATATCGTCGGCTTTGTCTCAGGGGAAGGTAAGCGCAAGTTTCTAGACGAGCTAATCGAGAAAATCATTCACGAGCATCAAAACCAAGGAGTCATCAACCTACGAGACTTGGTTCTTGAACAACCTAGATCGGACACTCCTTTACGGTTTCCCAGCAGCGTTTTGGCAGATGAGGAGCGCGATCGCTTATTTATTGCCGACACGAGGCATCACCGAATTGTAGTCACGACCCTAAACGGCAAAGTTCTTGAGATCATTGGCGCAGGTCAGCCAGGATGGATAGATGGCAAATTCTCAGAAGCTCAGTTTTTTGCACCTCAAGGAATGACGCTCAATCGTGCCAATCAAATTCTCTACATTGCCGACACCGAGAATCATTTAGTGCGAAGAGTCGATTTGAACCAAAAAACAGTCAGCACGATCGCTGGCACAGGAGAACAGAGCCACACCATTTATCCCCACGGAGGAAAAGCGCTAGAAATAAGCCTAAATTCTCCTTGGGATCTAGAACTGTTAAAAAATTGCCTTTTTGTGGCGATGGCAGGGTCGCATCAAATTTGGAAAATGGAGCTAGAGAACGACACGATCGCAACCTATATCGGGACTGGAGCAGAAGGCTGCGTCGATGGGCAAACGACCCAAGCCGCCTTTGCTCAACCGAGCGGCATTGCGATCGATCAAAAAAACCTGTTTGTAGCTGATAGTGAAACCAGTTCGATTCGCGCCATCAGCTTAGGAGAAACGCCCGAAGTGTTTACAGTCTGCGGCAGCGGATTTCTCTATGGCTTTGGCGATGTCGATGGCATCAGTGAAGCAGTACGGCTCCAGCATTGTTTAGGAATCGAATTTGCAAATAGCCTACTGTGGATTGCAGATACCTACAATCACAAAATCAAAACAGTCACTCTAGATGGGATTTGCACCACAATTTTAGGAAACGGAAAGGCAGGACATCAAGACCGTGAAGGGCTAAATAGCCAGTTTTTTGAGCCGTCAGGACTCAGTGCCACTAGCACTCATCTTTATATTGCAGACACCAATAATCATGTGATTCGACGAGTAGATTTAAAGACATTCAGTGTGATGACGCTCAAACTTCCCGGTCTGTGCGCCCCAGATGTGTGCTTCCCAACATTCACCAAAACTTAAAACATAGGGACGTTCCGTAGAGCGTCCCTGTTGACTGAAAATCTGAACTTATTCAGCGTGTTGACGATACCAGTTGATCGTACTTTTCAACCCTTCCTCAAACCCAACTTGTGACACAAACCCAAAAGCAGCTTTTGCCCGATCGGTGTCTAAACAACGTCGAGGTTGACCATTGGGCTGATCGGTTTGCCAAACAATCTCGCCCTTAAACTCCATCAGGTCGCAAATCAGCGTAATCAAATCCCGAATCGAGATTTCCTTCCCCGTTCCTAAATTGACTGGATCAGGATCGCTATAGCTTTGAGTTGCCATCACAATCCCTCTCGCAGCATCATCTGAGTAGAGAAACTCACGAGTCGGGCTGCCATCACCCCAAACGGGTAGCTGACGATCGCCGCGCTGCTGTGCCTCATAAACCTTGCGAATCAGCGCCGGAATCACATGAGAACTGCGCGGGTCAAAGTTATCTTCAGGACCATAAAGATTAACGGGCAACAGATAGATGCCATCAAAGTCATATTGCTGGCGATAAGCCTGAAGCTGCACCAGCAATGCTTTTTTGGCAATTCCATAAGGGGCATTTGTCTCTTCGGGGTAACCATTCCAAAGGTCGTCTTCCTTAAAGGGAACCGGGGTGAACTTTGGATAGGCACAGATTGTTCCCAAACAAACAAACTTCTGCACACCTGCCTGATAAGCGGCATGAATCAGTTGAACTCCCATCATTAAGTTGTCATAAAACAACTCAGCCGGTTTTTCACGATTCAGACCAATGCCTCCAACGTGAGCCGCCAAGTGAATCACGATGTCTTGCTGGTTCACCGCACGCTGGCAGTTTTCCATCGTCTTTAAATCGCAATCGCGCGATCGGGGCACCGTAATTTTTTGGAGGTCAGCCCCTGCCTGACACAGTTGATTAACGACCTGGCGACCCAAAAAGCCCGCCCCGCCAGTCACTAAAATTCGCTTGTGTCGGAGGTCTAACATTGTTGAAGTCATGGTCTGAACTTAGTATTGTGTTGGGGTTGGTGACAGTATGCCCAACCTCAAAACGATACACTACTCGCGAGGTTTTCACGAATGGTTGCCAAATCTTGAATGGCAGGTTTGTGATTGCCAGAATGAATGCCTAAAGCGCCTAAATCGCCCTCGACCATCAAGCGAACGAGTTCCTCAAAGGTAACTGAGGGTTCCCAGCCCAACTTTTGTTTGGCTTTAGTTGGATCGCCAATTAGCAAATCAACCTCAGCAGGGCGTAAATAGCGCTCATCAAACTCAACATAGTCTTGCCAGTCGAGATTGACATGACCAAACGACAGGTCTAAAAATTCTTTAATCTCATGGGTTTCGCCTGTAGCCACCACATAATCATCCGGCTGATCTTGTTGCAGCATGAGCCACATTGCTCGCACATAATCTTTGGCATAACCCCAATCGCGCTTAGAGTCTAAATTACCCAAAAACAGCTTCTTCTGTTTTCCGGCGACGATGCGAGCGACTGCTCGTGTGATTTTGCGAGTCACAAACGTCTCGCCCCGTCGAGGTGACTCATGATTAAACAAAATGCCGTTACACGCAAATAGATCATAAGATTCGCGATAGTTCACGGTTTGCCAGTGGGCATAAACCTTGGCGCAAGCGTAAGGGCTACGCGGATAGAACGGGGTTGTTTCTATCTGGGGAACTTGTTGCACTTTTCCAAACATCTCGGATGAGCCTGCTTGATAAAAGCGGACTTCGATTCCTGTGCGCTGCTGATAGTCGCGAATTGCCTCTAGCAGGCGCAGAGTTCCCATCCCAACTGAGTCAGCCGTATATTCAGGAGAGTCAAAGCTAACGCGAACGTGAGATTGAGCGCCTAGGTTATAGATTTCAACAGGCTGAACTTCTTCTAAAATTCGTCTCAGGGTTGTGCCGTCTGTGAGATCACCATAGTGAAGGAATAACTGTGCTCCTTCGGCGTGAGGATCTTCGTAGATGTGATCGATGCGATCGGTGTTGAAAGTCGAGGTGCGGCGAATGATGCCATGAACCTCGTAGCCCTGCTCTAAAAGCAACTCACTCAAATAAGAGCCGTCTTGACCTGTGATACCCGTTAATAGTGCTCGCTTACGCTGCGTCATTCCTCAATTTCCTTGGTAAAACTATAGTGGAAAAGCTGGGCAGATATCATCCTTGATATGCCTCCGCTCAATGTAACGTCGATCGGTTCTCAAACTTCACCTTTAGTAATCCCACCGATAGACGGTCAGACAACATCTAACCTACCGCAAAGGATTTGCCTCAACAGTGAAGAGTTATCCATTTTTGGGAAGGTCTACTGAAGGCTGAATCGTAGAACCTAATTTTGGGTCATTCCCCATTCTTGATAAACGGGCTACACACTGCTAGAAAATACGTCCTTCTCGTTAGGTGATCCGGAAGTAGCATAAAGATTGGTGTTTAAAGGCCGCAAAATGACCCCTCAGATGTTGCAAAGCGCAACGCTGCGGGGTCAAACTTGTTTTAACCATCAAACTTTAGTAAGCACCGTTATTTTTGGGAAAAACGACCACGCCGATCGTTTTGACCACAATCCACAAGTCCATCCAAAAATTTCTAGAGTTTGCATAATAGAGATCCATGCGAACTCTCTGTGGAT